>NZ_CADAJR010000044.1 GCF_902788255.1 uncultured Methanobrevibacter sp. | reverse complement strand
ATCCACTTTACCATCAGTGTCTCTGTAGATTTCAGGACCAGTGGTTAATCTGTGAATTTCAGAGTTTGCCTTGTTTTCAAATTGCTGTGGCATGAATGAATTTGGAGTGTTTTCAACAAGCTCTTTTGCCTTAGCAATAGCTCCACCCATACCTTCGCTTCCAGGTGTTAAGACTATTTCAGCACCAAAGACAGCAAGCAATTTTCTCCTTTCAATGGACATTGTCTCAGGCATGGTTAAAATTAACTTATATCCTTTTGCAGCTGCTACAAAAGAAAGACCAATGCCAGTGTTACCGCTTGTAGGTTCAATAATTACTGAATCCTCTTTAAGCAATCCTTCTTTTTCGGCTGTTTCAATTAAGTTCACTGCAATACGATCTTTAATACTGCTTACCGGATTGAAAGATTCCACTTTTACAAGCACATCAGCATTCAATCCTTCTGTCAATCTATTTAATCTTACAAGAGGGGTGTTACCAATAGCTTCAGTCATATCATTAGCTATACCTCTTTTCAATTCAGGAATGTTTACCATAATTATCACATCATAAAATTCAATTTGTTAAAATAATTTTTAAAAAGTCTATTATTAAAGAATATAAAAAATAAAATCTTTGCTTAAATCCCTTCTAATAACCAATCTTTAATATTTAATATATTAATTTAATAACTTATTTTATTTATAATTTTAATTTGACATTCAAAAATTCAAAATCAAAACCATAAATTACAACAAAAGTTAAAAATATAACAATTGTTATATAATAGTTAATAAATGATGATATATAAATATTTCTATAGAAAACTAAAATTTCATCAAAATTAAAGAAAATGAAGAATTAATATTATACAGTGAATTATAAGATTATACTATTTTAAATATTATATAAAAAAGATGATAAAATGACTCTCTTTAAATACATTATTAATTCAAGCCCAATTGGAGAAATAACAATTATCTGGAGGAAAAAACCTAAATTCCAAATTGAAGAGATTATCCTCTCAAGACCGGATAAAAGCTCATCAAAAATAACTGAAGAAAAATATGAACAAGAGGAACCATTGGCTATAAACAAAAAATCAAAGCAATTGAATAATGTAATTAAAGAATTGAATAACTATTTCCATGAGAAAAACCCTAAATTTTCCCTTGAATATCTTAATTTAGATAAATGTACACCATTCCAAAGAAAAGTGTTGGAAGAGGAATTCAAGACAGAAAAAGGAACCATAAACACATATAAGGATCTTGCAAAGGCAGCAGGCAGTCCAAAGGCATACAGGTCAGTAGGCACCGCACTCTCAAAAAACCCATACCCTATAATCATACCATGCCACAGAACAGTTAAATCAGACAGAACCATTGGAGGATTCGGTGGTGTTGCAGAAGGACTTGAATCTAAAAAAATACTTCTTGAATTAGATGGATTGATGATTCAAGATAAAAAAGTGGTTGGTGACAGCCCTATAATTGCACTTGATAAAACAAGTCAGACAAAGTTAGTTTAAAATTAGAAATAAAAAATGATAAGTTTAAAAATAAGTAAAAAAAAGTTAAAATAAAAAAATATTTATTCTAATTTACTTACATCATATTCACAAAGGTCTGTAAGTGGACATTTATCACATTGAGGACCAATCGGTCTGCAAATGGTCTGACCAAACTGAACCATCAAATCATTTAAATCCACCCAAAGCTCCTTAGGGACCTTTTCCATTAAGACAATTTCAGTCTCTTCAGGTTCCTTTGTATCAGCAATTCCCCACCTATTAGAGATTCTGTGAACATGAGTGTCTACAGGAATAGCTGCATCCCGGAATGCAAATACAATTACACAATTAGCTGTTTTTCTACCTACACCTGGAAGCTTAAGCATTTCATCCATTTCCCTTGGAACTTCACCGCCATATTGATCAATCAATATTCTTGAAACTTCCAATATACGGGCTGCCTTTACCCTATAGAATCCTGCAGGCCTAATCAATTCCTGCACATGGTCCACTGGAGCATCAGCAACTGCATAAATATCAGGATAAACATCAAACAATGCATTTGCAGCTTGATCTGTATTTTCATCCCTTGTCCTTTGAGATAGGATAGTTCTAATCAAAACTTTATAAGGGTCATGGTCATGGAAAGTACGGATAGTGTAAATTTCATTCAATCTTTTAAAGATTTCTCTTATTCTTTCTTCATCATTCATATTATAATCTCCAATATTGATTCTCATAAAGATTTCAATTATTTTAATTCCATTTCAATGCCAATTTCACCCATAAGCTCAATGAAATTAGGGAAGGATACATCGAAGCATTCACCATTCTCAACTTCAACATCATGTTTCAATCCAAGCAAAGAAAATGCCATAGCCAATCTATGGTCATTATGGGATTCGACAATTCCATCACCAATAGTTTGGCCATAAATAGTCATTCCATCCTCAAACTCTTCAAGTTTGCATCCTAATTTTTCAAGCTCTCTGCATGTAGTGTCAATCCTGTCAGTTTCCTTTAATCTTCCATGCTTTACACCAGTGATTGTAGTCTTTCCTTCTGCAACTGCGCCGAGAACCGCTACAGTAAGCAATAAATCCGGTGCATTTGATAAGTTTACATCAATTCCCTTAAGATTTCCATCAGATCTAAGTGAAGCATAATCATCAAATTGAGTTACATTTGCACCCATTTCCTCTAAAATATCTAAGATGAATTTATCTCCTTGTTTGGAATCGCCGAATAGATTTTCAACTCTAACATAACCTCCTGCAATAGCTGTAGCTGCAAGCAAATAGGAAGCAGAGGAATAATCCCCTTCAACAATATAATCGCTGGCAATGTATTTTTGAGGCTTTACATTAAATTTAACTCCTAAGCAATCAGTATGCTCCTTCTTGCAGGTTTCATGGAATTGATAATTATCTTCATCAATAGTTATTCCAAATTTTTCTAATATAGATATTGTCATATCAACATAAGGCTTTGATACGAATTCCGGATAAACTTCAAGCTCCACTCCTTTTTCAGATAATGGGGCTGAGATAAGAATAGAGGATATGAATTGAGAACTTATGCTTCCCAATATATCTGTTTCTCCACCAATATACCCGGGATAAATCTTAAGAGGTGCCTTATTATTATCATTTAATGATTCTATCTTTACACCTAATCCTTCCAATGCATCAATCAATGCACCCATAGGTCTTGCCTTAAGAGAATCATCCCCAGTGAATATGACTTCATTATCAGATAATGCCGCTACACTTGTCATAATCCTAAGTGTAGTTCCTGAGTTAGCAAGATCAATCATGTCCTCAGAAGGATTTTCGTTAATATTATGTAATTTACCGCCAGTTCCATAAACATCCAAATAGTCAACAGTTTGACTTTTATCTCCTTTAAGGATAATTTCTTTCTTTCTATCAATTTTAGCGCCAAGAGCTTCACATGCCCTTATGGTTGATAAGACATCTTCAGAGTACAATACATCAAATAGCTTTGATTTACCTTCAGCAAGTGATGCAAGAATAACTGCCCTATGGCTATAACTTTTAGAAGAAGGAGCTTTAACGGTTCCATTAATTTTAGAAAAGTTTTTTATTTTAAGATTCATTTAATACATCCTTTGATTAATTAAATAAAATTAATCTATTTTTCGATATAATTATCTATTAAACTATTAGATTAAAATTAATAATAAACTTATCTAAAATCGAAAAAAATAAAGAGTCTAGAAATAAAAAAAGAAAATGAAAAATAGAAGAATAACTAAATAAAAAAAGAAAAAGTTTTGATCAAACTTTTTCTAAAAGTTTGTCTAAAACTCAATGAAATACCTTAAGACAGTGAATACACCAAGTGCTAAACTTATTGTAAACCCTACAAAACCAAGTACTGGCATTTCATAGAATCTAGGCCCTACATCAATCAGCATTACAAGTGAAGAACCGATTAAAAGTGCAGCAATAATAATAGCAAGAGAAAGCTGGTTTGCTATTTCACTAATATGCTTTACTTCGATATTTACAGTCACTTCCCCTTCTTCTATCTTATATATTGTTTTTGAAATAAGACTTGGCAATGCCCTAAGGACATGTTCAAAGGCAAAAAAGCTGTTTTTTGCATTGCTTGCCATTTTTAGAGGATTGTATCTTTGAACCATCAACTTGCGAGCAAATGGCTTAAGAAGAGCTACAACATCAATATCTGGGTCTAATCTCAAACCTGTATTTTCGACCATTGACAATCCTCTAGCCATTAAGACAAACTCATTTGGCAATCTTACATCAAATTTCTGCATTAAGAAGAGCAAGTCCTCAATAATACCGTTGAAACGACTGAGCTCTACACCATAATACTTTGCAAATAAATCATTAAGGTCGCTTTTTAAAATGTTGATGTCTGTTTTCTCATTTAAAATATCCATACGAATTAGCTGATTTATCAAGCCATCAATATTACGGTCTGAGAAATAAATCATCAATTCAGCCAAATCTTGCCTGAAATCCTCATCAAGAGATCCCATCATTCCAAAATCAATATAACATATCGCATTGTCCTTAGTTACAAAGATATTACCTGGATGAGGGTCTGCATGGAAAAATCCATCAAGGAATAGCTGTTGGAAATAGGAACGGACTATTCTGTCTGCAATAAGTATCTTATTGTATTTTGGATCATTTCCCGCAATGACTTCAGATAATTTGATACCGTCCACATATTCCATTGTTAAAACTTTTTCAGTAGAGTAATCTGGATATGTGGTGGGAACAATTATCTTATCATTATAAATGAAATTATCATTCAAATGTTTGATATTCATTAATTCATTGTCAAAATCCATTTCCTTATGAATTGACTTATCAAATTCATGAAGAACAGCTGGAAGATTTAGATGCTTGAGGCTTGTGTTGAATCTATCGGATTCATTGGCAATGAATTTCATTATGCTTAAATCAGTTTCTACAATCTCAGCAACATTAGGTTTTTGAACCTTTACAGCCACTCTTTCACCTGTAGGCAATTTAGCCTCATGGACTTGAGCAATAGAAGCTGTTGCAAGTGGTTTTTTTGAAAATTCAGCAAAGAGTTCTCCTATATTTCCTCCAAGTTGGGTTTCAATCATTTCCTTAATCTCTTCATAACTTACTGGAGGATTATCATCATGCAGCTGTGAAAGCTCTTCACTTATTCTTTCACCAACCAAATCTGGCCTTGAAGCAAGCAATTGACCAAATTTAATGAATGTTGTTCCAAGCTCTTGAAGCATTAATCGCAATCTTTCTGGAAAGTCATCCTTCAATAACTCCTTATTATCAGCATCACTTCTAAATGGACTAATCTTATTACGAGTAGTTTGACCTAAAACCTTATCAAAATCGTATTTCCTAAAGATTTTTATAATCTCATCAAAACGTGATAATGTTCTTCTTTGCATGATTACCACCTTTTAAAATTAGATGCATGTTATTTATTATTTGTTTATACGAAATGTTTTTTATTGAATTTAAGTTCAATAATATTATGAATATATTTGAATAAAATTATAATTAAATTTATCTAAAAATATTAAAAAGATAAAAAAATTTTAAAAAATTAATGAAATTATTAAAAAAATAAAAATATCTAAAAAACTAAAAAATCAATTATTTCACTAAATCAAGAGTAATTTGGTCTCTTTTTCCATCAAAATATTTTTCCAGCACTAAAGAGAATACATCATTGTCACTGACCAATTCAAATAATGTCATGGAACTTCTTAATTTTTTGCTATCTGTATGACCGAATATCTCTACAGGATCATTGGTTTCCAATTTCAATAATTCATTGGATATGCCAATAAGATTGTTTGCCAAATATTCATTTTCCATATATTTCCCTTGCCTCTTCCAAGTCATCAATACCATAATATTTAGCTGTAGAGCTTCTCCCTAAGCCCTTGATTTGAGGAAATATATACCACATATAATGATTTCTTTTCTTACCATTGATGATTTCCCTAAAAGCCATATCATAATCTTCTTTTTGTGCATCTATAAACCTTTCAACACTCATATTATCCCCATTTTATTTGTTAAGATTCCATTTGAAAATGAATAGAAATAAAAATAAAAAATGAAAAAGAAAGAGAAAAGAGAAAAGAGAAAAATTATAAAAAGAATTTGAAATTATACAAACTTATTCTCAAATTCAATTAAAACATCTAAAAGATCATCAGATAATCTATTAATTGTTTTAGAGTGGATATCATTTGGAACTTCCCAGTATGCAGATGCAATTCCTCCTGCAATAGCTGCCATGGTATCAGCATCTCCACCTAAGGAAATGCAGTTTCTAATGGTGTCCTCATAATCTTCAGCTTCCAAAAAGCAAATGATTGATTCAGGAACAGAACCTTGACAAGAAACATCAAACTTATAGTATGGTCTGATTTCATCAACTGTTCTGTTTAAGTCATAGTCATATCTTATTTCAATATGGTCTCTGATTTCCTCTTTAGATGATCCAAGTCTTGCCAAATAGATAGCATCAGCAGTAGCCAATGCCCCCTTAATTCCTTCCGGATGATTATGGGTTACTTCAGCGGAAATCCTTGCTAATCTTTGAACTTCATCTAATGAGTCTCCAACCCATGCAACCGGAGAAACCCTCATTGCGGAACCATTTCCCCAACTATTATAAGGCTCCGGATTTTCAGTCTTAAGCCAATTGTTAAACATTCTGCCGTATCCTCCTTTAGGATATCTGTTTCCAAAGTCTTGCAGTTGCCTAACCAATTCCTCCTTTGAATTATTATCTTTGAGTAGCCATTTAGCTACAGCAAGAGTCATGATAGTATCATCTGTAAATGAAGATTTTTTATTAAAAAGAGAAAATTCCTTAGTCTTAATTGGCTTAAACTCATGTGTTGATCCGATTATATCTCCGGCAATTGCCCCAATAATTCCTTTCATATTTTACCCCCTATTCTTTATACTAATAATATGGATTTCGTTATTTATAAAACTTCGTTATTAAAAATAACTTATTTTTTTAATTTACTTTCTATAATTTTGATAATAAATTATATAGTTTTAAGATAAATAATTAAATGATAAATAATTAATTAAGTCTAAAAACTCAAAGGATAATTTTAAAAAAAGGTGGAAATATGAAAACCATTGTAATTAATGCAGACCCTAAAATAAAACAGGAAATAGGAAAGCTTTTGAAATCTGCAGGAGAAGGTGCCGAATCCGTCGGCAGCGAAGTTGAATACTTTGATTTGTACAAAATAGATATGAGAGGTTGCATGATCTGTTCAATTTGTAAAAAGAAAAATAAGGAAAGCTTCAAATGTTACTGGAAAGATGACTTATCCCCAATAATTGAAAAGATTCTTAATGCAGACACTCTTTTAATAGGTTCTCAAATATTCTTCAATGAACCCACAAGCCATTATAGGGCTTTAGTTGAAAGACTCATATATTGTATTGTTTCATATGATAGAAATTACTATTACAAAGGAAAAGTAAATGTAGGCATCTTTTATAGTGTAATCTCCCCAAAAAATCATTTTGAAAAAAATGTTCGCCCTAATCTCAAATCAACAGAAGATTTGTTTAAAATGTTAAATGGAGAAGTTAAGGTTTATGAATCATACAAAGGAATGACAAGCAAGAAAAAGACTGAAGAAGAAATCAAAGAAAAGGAAAAGGAATTTGAAAGGGATTTGAAAAATGCATTTGAAATAGGTGCAGAATTAGCTAAGGAATAGTTTTTTTTAAGAATTATATGATAATAGGAACATATAATGAATATAATTCAATATTCTTAAAACAGTTAACTATTTTTTGAATAAAGTACTTGAAATATTGAACAAAACAAAACATTTGTTAGATAAAAATAAAACTGAATATGGTAAAGTATATATTAGGTTAATTAATATAAGTATAAATTGCATATATGTTTGGATTATAGCAAATATGATTAGGGCATGTATGTTGATGAAAATTTTGTTAATAATAGTATTAAATACTGAAAAAATTGGAATCAGATATTGCTCTAAATAGATTTAGAACAATATCAAAGGCTTTTAACCAATAGTCTTAATCTTCGGATTCAGTTCTAGGAAAAAACCTAGTGAAAAATTTTCGCTTAATTTAATATCAGGTCCATTAAAAAATATTGAATTGGGCGAAGTGACTTAAATTAAATAAAATAATTTAGCTATCTTTTTATCAATTATCAATTTAATTGGTTTATGGGTTGTAGATAGCTATTTTATTTTATTATTCATAATCTATTTTTAAAAATTTTACATACTCTTATTTTCACAATTTGACTAATTTTAAAAAATAATACCTCAACCTAATAAAATAAACAATTTTTCAAAAATTGATCTATAAAAAATTCATCCCAAACTAACTTTTTTTCAAAATTGATAATAAAAAAAATAAAAATTTTTATAGAATTTTCATCCCATTTCCATAAAACAAACTTATTAACATTTATATATAAAATTATTATTTTTAAATTTAAATATAAAAATTTATATTATAAAAATATTAATAATATAATTGCTACTTATGTAGCGGTTTCATATGTTTTTCTTATTTTAATATTATTAAAAGGCAAAAGTTTTCATTAATTAAAGTTAAACAAAATAAAAATTGTTTTAAAATGAGGAAAATTATGCGTTTAAAGCGAGATTTATTTTTCACTTTAATACTGTTTTTAATAATATTTTCAATTTCATTTGTAAGTGCAAGTGAATTAACATACGATACAAACACGGATGAACTTACAACCCTATCTGTTTCAGATGTAAATTCAATTGATGAAGATTTAAACGACGTTAAATTGGATTCAGTTGAGGCTAATTCAAACGATGAACTAATAGATTCAGTTGATGACAATTTAGATGAGAGTGAATTAAATTCGATTGATGATACATCAAGTCCCTCACTGGACCTGGAGGACGATGAACAAGATATAGACGAAATTGAAAGTAATGATTGTTTAACTTTGAATGACAAAGCGCAATTATTGCGAGCTAGTGACAATGAAGAAATACTTCGTGGTGACAAACATCTATCCGGTGGTACAGCACAACAAGTTCTAGAAGCTATCCGTGATGCATCCAACGAAGGCGGAGGTACTGTCTACTTACATGGTGGAACTTATACCGGAACCGCTGGTTGGGGCGGCTGGGGTTGGCCTAATAGTTTAAGCAATGTTAGAGTTGTTGGTGGAAGCTATATCGGCGATCCCACAATGGCAAAATTTACTGGTGGAGGATACGTATTTACAATAAATGATATTCCAATAAACAATTGTATATTCGAAAATCTGAATTTCACCAATTCCATGTTTTGGTTTGCTGGTAGATCAGGAAGTATATCAAATTCTGCATTTAATAATTTACAAAGTAGTGTACAGGGACTATGTTTTATTGGTGATCAAGGATCTAATAGACAATATCCTATCACAAATGTAAATTTTACAAATGTGCATCATATTTACAATCCAAATGTTGCACAAGGCCAATACAATGAGTTTGACGACGGACATGGTCAGTTGATAGCTGCATTCGGAATCAAGATGGACCATTGTAACTTTGTTAATACTTCATCCACAAACCACGGTGGAGCTATATGTATTGCTGATGAATCAAGATGGGGTAGTAGAACTGTTCCATCTATAATTAACAATACAAATTTCATTGGTGTTGAATCCAAATGGTTTGCAGTTTATATACATGCGAACTTCTCAGATTCTGGAAATGACCACATTACCAGTCCAGAAATTGTAGAAAATTGTAATTTTATCAATTGTACAGGAACCGAGGAATATTCCGCATGTCTCGGAATAAGTCACGATGACCTAATTGTTAAAAATTGTAATTTTGTTAACAACACTGGAGGACAAGGTGCGGCAATAATGGTTGGTGGATTAACCAATGCAGATGGAAGCCTTGATGATGCCGCATTTAACGGTAGAAATACAAAAGGTAATAACATAAGCATTATCGGATGTAATTTTACTGACAACTTTGCTTCAAGACATGACACTCTAGCTAACCAATCAGGATTATATAATTATCCTGACGGATCTTCAGGTAATGCTGGTGCAATTTATGTATTTGGTAATGACACCAAAATAGTTGATTGTAAATTCAATAACAACACAGCTCAAAATGGTAGTGGTGCTGCTATTTACATCGTTGGTCATAGAACTGTAATTAATGGTTCAGAGTTTTATAACCATAACAGTGATAACGGTACAGTTTTCATTGTTGGGGATAACACTACAATCAATAATTCTAACTTCCATGATAACGAAGCAGTATACACTGGAGCTTGTATCTATATTGATGGTGACAATACAAAAGTAACTGACAGCACTTTCAGAAATAACAAAGCTGAAAATGGTGCAGGTGTTTATATAAAAGGTCAAAACACTAATATTGCAAGTTCTACCTTTGACAGCAACAATGCTACCGATGGTGGAGCAGCATATATTAATGGGCACAACAGTGTAATTAGCTCTAACACATTTACTAAAAACAATGTAACCGATCAAGGTGGAGCTATATTCATACAAGGAAGTGGCTCAACTATCAGAGGAAACACTTTCACTGAAAACGAAGCTGTACCTGCTAGTGCTGAAGGAACTACCGGTCTCGGTGGAGCAATATATGTAAAAGGTGACAACACTCTTACTGACACTAACACCTTTGAACACAACAAAGCTCGTAACGGATCTGCAATCTACACTGATGGTAAAAACTTCAATCTTCAACATGATGTATTCAATGAAAACCAAGCTTGGAGTTACCTCTTAATTGTAGACCCAGTACCTAAAGTAAGTTACTACAATACCACTGACCACAATATTACCATTGTGCATGTTGGTGGAGACAATATCATCAATGCAATCCATAATACAGCAAACAACAACGAAATACACTTCTTAGATGTTACCTACCGTCATAGTGATGGAGATACAGTTAACACAGGAGACACAGTTGTTGAGCCTGTTGATGGAGCAAGGGAAGGTGTATTATACCAAGATGATCGTGAAAACTTACAAGAGATATTTGTTACTGTAACCCATGTTGAAAGTGGAGACATTATTCTAAATTACGAAAGATATGTTACCAATATCTATGGTGAAGTTAACATTACCTTAAAAAGACCTACAAGAGCGGTTATTCAACTTGATAATCCTTTACCTGTAGGTAATTATAGCGTATATGCTATTCACCCTGAAGATTGGAACTATAAAGTAATTGAAAATAGAAGTGCATTTGAAATACTTCCATATGTAGACATCTCTACTGAAAAAGACTCTGATAAGGACGAATATTATGTAGGAGACACTGCAATTTGGACAATTACTGTAGACAATGCAGATAATGGTACAAATGCAACTAATGTAACTGTAACAGACAAATTGCCTTCTGGATTTGCATTTGTCAGCTATGTTGCATCACAAGGTAATTATGATGCTGACACAGGAATTTGGACTATCGGAAACATGACCAATGGTTCAAGTGTGCAATTAACCATATACTCCGTTGCAACATTTGCTGATGACTATAACAACATTGCTAATGCAAGTTCCAACGAAACTGATTGGAATTTGACTAACAATGAAGACAATAAGACTGTTAAAGTATTGCCTGTAGTTAATCTAACTATTGATAAAAGCGTTAATGTTGATGTCGTATACGTTGGTGAAAATGTAATATTTACCATTAATGTAACCAACAACGGACCATCCAACGCAACAATGGTTAAAGTGGAAGATGTTCTTCCTGAACAATTCGAATATGTAACAAGCAATGATACCTCATTCAGCGGAAATCAAATTATAATTCCTAAATTGAATGTAGAGGACTCATATCTATTTACAATTACAGCAAAAACCTTAATCAACGGAACCTGGAACAACACAGCAAACGCAACCTGTAAAGAAAACGACACCGTCGTAAACGATACCGCAACAGTAACTGTTCTTCCAGTAGTCAATTTAACCATTGACAAATCAGTAGACTTAGGACATATAAAAGTTGGAGACACTGTTGTATTTACAATCAACGTAACCAACAACGGACCATCCAATGCTACAAATGTTGTAATAGAAGATGTGGTTCCAGCACAATTCAATGTTACTGGATGTAGTGATCCTAGATTTGAAAACAATAAAATCACTATTTCCTATTTAAATAAAGGAGAATCAATCCAATTCACAATTACAGCAATTGCACTTATCAACGGAACCTGGAACAACACAGCAAACGTAACATGTGCAGAAAACGACACAGTAGTCAATGACACAGTCGAAGTAATCGTTGACCCAGTAGTCAACTTAACAATCGACAAAGCTGTTGACATTGATCACGTATTTGTTGGAGATACTGTTGTATTTACAATCAACGTAACCAACAACGGACCATCCAACGCAACTGTCGTAACAATCGAAGATATCGTACCAGAACAATTCCAAGTAATTGCATGCAACGACTCTGCATTTAGCGGCAACAAAATAACTGTTGACAAATTAAATGTAGGAGAATCATACGCATTCACAATTACTGCAACCGCATTGATTGCAGGTACTTGGAACAACACAGCAAACGCAACCTGTAAAGAAAACGACACCGTCGTAAACGACACAGTAACCGTAATTGTTGACCCAGTAGTTAACTTAACCATTAACAAAACTGTAGACAACAATCACGTAGAAGTTGGTGAAACTGTTGTATTTACCATTAACGTGACCAACAACGGACCATCCAACGCAACCGTAGTCATAATCGAAGATGTAGTACCAACACAATTCGGAAACGTAGTATGCAATGACTCCAGATATGCGGACAATAAAATCACTATTGACCAACTAAATAAAGGAGACTCAATTGTATTCACACTTACCGCAACCGCATTAATCGCTGGTACATGGAACAACACAGCAAGCGTATTCTGTAAAGAAAACGATACCATCAAAAACGACACAGTCAATGTAACTGTAGATCCAGTAGTCAACCTAACCATTGACAAAACCGTTGATTTGGACCATGTACATGTTGGAGACACTGTAGTATTCACTATTAATGTAACCAACAACGGACCATCCAACGCAACTGTCGTAGTTATTGAAGATGTAGTACCAACACAATTCAATGTAACCGCATGCAACGACACCCAATTTGCAAACAACAAAATAACTGTTGACAAATTAAATGTAGGAGAATCATACGCATTCACAATCACAGCGATTGCATTAATCAATGGAACCTGGAACAACACAGCTAACGCAACCTGCGAAGAAAACGACACAGTAGTCAATGATACTGTAACCGTTGTCGTAGACCCAGTTGTCAACTTAACAATCGACAAAGCTGTAGACTATGACCACGTACAAGTTGGAGATACCATTGTATTTACAATCAACGTAACCAACAACGGACCTGTATTTACAATCAACGTAACCAACAACGGACCATCCAACGCAACTGTCGTAACAATCGAAGATATCGTACCAGAACAATTCAATGTAACCGCATGCAACGACACAAAATACGTCGACAACAAACTAATAATCGACAAATTAAACGTCGGTGAATCATACGCATTCACAATAACCGCAACCGCATTGATAAACGGAACCTGGAACAACACAGCAAACGTAACCTGTAAAGAAAACGACACAGTAATCAACGATACCGTAACCGTAATCGTAAATCCAGTGGTAAACTTAACCATTAACAAAACCGTTGAACCTGGCCGTGTCAAAGTTGGTGAAACTGTAGTATTCACTATAAATGTAACCAACAACGGACCATCCAACGCAACAATGGTAGAAATTACCGATATCGTACCAGAACAATTCAATGTAACTGCATGTAATGACTCCTCATTCATAAACAATAAGATAATTATTGAAAAATTGAATGTAGGCGAATCATATGTAATTACAATAAATGCAATCGCATTAATCGCTGGTACCTGGAACAACACAGCAAGCGTATTCTGTGCAGAAAATGATACAATTGTCAATGATACAGTAAATGTAACCGTTGACCCAGTAGTCAACTTAACCATTGACAAAGCTGTAGACTATGATCACGTACAAGTTGGAGATACCATTGTATTTACAATCAACGTAACCAACAACGGACCATCCAACGCAACTGTCGTAACAATCGAGGACATTGTCCCAGAACAATTCCACGTAACCGGATGCAACGACACCTCATATGTTGACAATAAAATCATTATTGACCAACTAAACGTAGGAGAATCATACGCATTCACAATAACCGCAACCACATTGATAAACGGAACCTGGAACAACACAGCAAACGTAACCTGTAAAGAAAACGACACAGTAATCAACGATACCGTAACTGTAATAGTTGACCCAGTAGTCAACTTGACCATTAACAAAACCGTTGAACCTGGAACTGTTAAAGTGGGTGAAACTGTTGTATTTACAATCAACGTAACCAACAACGGACCATCCAACGCAACTGTCGTAGTTATCGAAGATGTAGTGCCAGAACAATTCGGAAACGTAGTATGCAATGACTCCAGATACGCGGACAATAAAATCATTATTGACCAACTAAACAAAGGAGAGTCAATTGTATTCACACTTACCGCAACAGCATTGATAAACGGTACCTGGAACAACACAGCAAACGTAACCTGTGCAGAAAACGATACCGTCGTAAACGACACAGTAAACGTAACAGTCGACCCAGTAGTCAACCTAACCATTAACAAAACCGTTGACCTCGATCACGTACAAGTTGGAGACACAATTGTATTCACAATAAACGTAACCAACAACGGACCATCCAACGCAACCCAAGTCGTAATCGAAGATATCGTACCAGAACAATTCAATGTAACCGCATGCAACGACACAGCATACAGTGATAATAAAATCACAATTGCACAGTTAAATGT
>NZ_CADAJR010000043.1 GCF_902788255.1 uncultured Methanobrevibacter sp. | reverse complement strand
CTCATACACCAAAACAACAAACAAAATACCTGAAAATAATAAAAATTAATGCAAAAAAATTTTTAAAAAATAATTAATTTTGAGTCGCCCTCAAAAAAAGAAAAAAGATGGATTATTGAAGGTTTCCATCTGCATCAATCATGTTTCCGGACTCATATGCGTTTTTGACATATTCAGCAGACATTCCATCGCTTTGACCGCCACGAATTATTCCATTGTCGTCATAGTAGAAATTGTATTGGCTGTCGTAGTGCAGGTTGTCTGATGATGATGAGGAGTTTCCGTTGTAAAGGGAAGTTCCTGCGCTGGAATTGGTTGATGTAGGTGCTTGGGTATCGGATTCTTCAGTTTGTGTCTCCTCGCCCTCTATGGTTATTGTGGTCTTTGCGCTTGTTGGATGGTATTTTGCACTTCCGTTGTAGCGCACCTCAACGTCATAGCTTCCAGGTTCCTCGTTGTTCATGACAAGTGATCCTTTACCGTAGGTGTCTGTGATTATGGAATATGTCTGGTTTTCACCGTTTTCGGTAAATATTATTGTAACGTTCTGGTTTGCAAGATGTTGTCCTTTTTCGTCGTTCAGTTCAAATTCAACTGCCTGTCCGTTTTTTATTGTCTCTTGGCTTAAAAACTTTATTTGGGTATTAAGCATACCTTCATCACCGCTCTGCATCTGTGTAAGTGCAAAGACTCCCACAATTGCAACAAGGATGACGATTATTGCGAGTATTATGATGTTTCTATTCATGATATCCCCTTGTTTCAATGTTTATATATTTAGATATTTAAAATTTGCATGTCTGAAATTTTAACAATTATTAAAAATTCTTAATTTCAGTGCTAATTTCATGTTATTTTTCTATTTTTTTTAAATTTAAAAAATGAAATTTTCAAGAAAATATTTTCTTATTTTATAATCAGTTCAGGTTATTTTTTCTAATTTAATTTCTGATTTTTATATATTTTTCATTAATGGTATCAGTTCATTCATTTAAAAATTTTTTTTTATCGAATTGATTAATTTATTTTAAATTTTCTATATAATTATTAGTAATAACATAGGTTATATATATACTATTAATTCTAAATATTATATCAACTAGTATACAAAGGAGGTGAAAAGAATGAAAGGAAAAATAATTATTGCATCAATACTATTAATATTCATATGCCTGAATGTGGTTTCGGCACAGGAAAACCAAACAGAAACAATAAGCGTTGATGTGGATGATTCAACGCGAGTAACATCAGACATAACTCGCTCAGATGAGGAAATTTTAACTTCAGGTGAGGGAAACTTCACTGAGCTTCAGCGATTAATCGATGAAACGCCAAGTGGAGGGGAACTGAAACTGGAAAAAAATTATACTCATTTCACAGGCGAATCAGGTAACTTAACTATTTTTAAACGTATTACTATCAACGGTAACGGTTATACAATCAACGGTGATGATCATAACTGTTTCATTGCAAACCAGCTGAGAACACAAATCCGTCCAAACTATTATCAGATTTCCTATTTCGACATCAGTTTCAAAAACATTACATTTTTGAACTGTAACAAGCTGTTTGATTTTAAGGGTGGAAATGTCAATGTTGATTATTGCAGTTTTAATAATACTGCATCCCTGAGATATACTGGATCATATAAATTAACCATGAACTATTGTAATTTCACCAATAGTTTAGGCCGTGGTGAGGTATTGTATTTAAGCGCATATTCCAGTACTCTTAACAATTGTATATTTCAAAAGAATTCACAAAGTTGTATTTCAGTGTATTCTGGTACTACCAATATTAACAATTGTCAATTCATAAATAATATGGGGGTGTCTGTGTATAAC
Organism: uncultured Methanobrevibacter sp.; assembly: GCF_902788255.1. Taxonomy (NCBI): domain Archaea; kingdom Methanobacteriati; phylum Methanobacteriota; class Methanobacteria; order Methanobacteriales; family Methanobacteriaceae; genus Methanobrevibacter; species uncultured Methanobrevibacter sp. Next base: position 13,729 of record NZ_CADAJR010000043.1, on the reverse strand, counting down.
TCACGTGGAAAATTATATATTTACAATTCCAGTTTCATAGACAATAAAGTGGTTCCGGTAAGGTCTGGTAATTATGCAACTGTTCTTACAACCGTAACTGATTCAAAATTCTACAGGAATCCTGGAGCGATTTCAGCCACTCCAATTAATGTCAAAAACTGTGAGTTTATCAACAATACTGGATATAATGGTGCGGTCATTACATTGGACAAACAAACCTATTACTATGAAGTCATATCTAATCCGGACTCAACTATTGAAAATTCAATTTTCATCAACGATGTCAAGGACATTCAATGTGACCTCAAAGATGAATACCTTATATTGAAGAATAATAATTTCACTCACGCTAACAGTTTGGGTGAAATAATATATGCCATTAATCTGAAATTGACCGGCAATAAATTATCAAATAAGGATGATTACATTCATTTGATGAATAACACTGACAGGTTAAACTTAAGGTTCTTGGATAATAAAACCGTGGCGTTTAAATCATCAGCTTATATCAATGTGGATGCATTCGATGACAATAACAATACAGTTTTGATACATTCCGTATTTGTCAATGTGAATGACGAGTATAGTGTAACCCATAGTCTGAAAGACGGTAAATTCTTTTTCATGGCAGACCATCCTGGAAAATACGTATTCTCAGGTTCATACACTCCAACCGCCTCTGGTGATGTGGAAATCGGTATAGCTGATTTTGAAAAAGCGGGATATAGGGGACCGTTCTATGTTTCAAATGATGGTAGTGATGAGGATGAGGGTTCACAGTACGAGCCGTTCAAAACAATTGAACATGCAATGGACATGATTTCAAGAGTAGGTACAGTTCCGGAAATCATCATTTACCCTGGAAACTACACCGGCAATTCATTCAGCATTTCAAGAAACCTTAAAATCAGTGGTTTAGGTGATGTTGTGATAAACGGTGAAGGAAAACAGTTCCTCAACATGAACGGGTATAACATAACATTGAGTAATTTGGAATTTGTTAACTTCAAGAATTTCCTTGTAAATTCAAACGTGACAGTGGATATGTGTGTATTTGAAAACAACACTGGTAAATCATTGTTTGAAAAATATAAGATGATATCTTTTAACAATACTGTGTTCCGCAAAAATTCTGCGGAAAATATAGTTTTAGGATACTTCCCGTATCAATCTTATTATTATATTGCCCTGGATTATGTTAATGAAGTAATTTCCATAAACAATTGTGATTTTATAGAAAATGAGAATTGTATTAATGAATGTTTCGTCAATGTTACCGTTGAAGACTCACGATTCATTAAAAACAAGGGAATCTCAATTAATGCATACGGATATATGGGCTACTTTACTTGTTTCCCACTATCTTATGTCACAATCAATGATTCACTATTCCATGACAATCAAGACACTACTGTGATAGCGCCACATATTACTGTCCATGATTCCAACTTCACTGACAACAAGAATGGTGCTCTGTCATGTGATATCGGATCAAATGGCGTGATATTCTATCCGGGTGATTGGATTATTGAATTGGATTTCCAGAAAATGTATACTCGTCACAAATTTAGGAATGCAACAGTTGTGAATTGTAACTTCATAAACAATAATGCAAGCCTTGGAGGGGCAATCAGTTCAGTATTTGATGTGTATGCAATCAATTCCAAGTTCATCAACAATTCCGCTGAACAGGGAGGTGCAATATATGCTCCTGGACGAGTCGGCATCACTGGCTGTGAGTTCATAGGCAACAATGCCACCTATGGTGGAGCAATATTCAATGAAAACTATCAGTATGTTAAGCCGGCATATCCTTATGATTATTACTACTATGGTGGAGATATTGCATTGGTAGATAGTGTTTTAAAATTCAGAGACATTAAAGTGGATAATACATTGTTCAAGGACAATAATGCACTGGTTTCAGGTGGAGCAATCACCTGTATGGGTGGTGAAATCACAAAAACCATCTTCACAGGCAATAATGCGGCAACCGGAGGGGCGGTATATGTGGATGAGTATTTTTATGTTCACAATAACGCGTCATCCAATAAAATCCTCAAAATCAGGGATTCAGAATTCATTAAAAATGCTGCACTCTACGGTGGCGGTGCTGTAGCATCTGTACAGAACAACACATTGATAATTGCCAACAACAAGTTCAATGATAATGTTGCAGGGTATGGTGGTGCATTGTCAGTTGAAAACGCTGTAATCAGTGAAAACACTTTCACAAACAATCAGGCAAATCTGGCGGCATCCATATTCACATTATATTCTAACCTATACGGTAATGAATTCAAGGATAACAGGGCGAAGTTTGGAAACATAGTCTATGTTGAGGATGTCATATTTTCAAACACCAAGCCGGACTTATTGGGAGCTGCACCGGTAAACAATGATGTATTGTCATTATTTGAACTGGTTGAAAAGGCGGAAGCCTTCATCGATGGTTACTGTGTTGAAATGAACAATGATAAATATGAAAATGACTTTGAATTTACAGGTCTTCCCGAGCCTGTAATCTACACCCCATTCTACAGGTACAATCAGTACGGACCATTGGACAGTATGAACAACTACTACCTCAAGGACTTGTTCCTGGTACAGAACACAATTAGTCGTGAAGATGTCTCAGGGTATGTTAAAATACTCATAGCATATTATCATGAAGAGGAAAACCTGAACGAATTGATTTGGGAGTTCACAGACAAGGATTATATGAATTCAGACAATCCTATCGTACAGGATGTAATATCCAAGTACAATCGGGGTGTAAGTGGAGATTATGTGGTTCTTGAAAACGGCACTGTTAAGGTGTTCAACTACACTACACTTTTAACATTGTCCCAAAAGCATAATAAGCTCTCATATGCATATGAATTGATAGATGCCGGAATCAATAAAACCGCCAATAATGATGTTGTTGGTTTTGGTGATGAGGTTTCATTCAACATTACCGTATCCAACAGGAACGATTATGCACTGGCTAATATAAGCATTGTTGAAAGTTATGATAGTGGATTGGTCTTCATTGGTCATGAAAGTTCAAGGTCATGGCGTAGTGATGATAATAAGACATGGTATTTGATTGATGATTTAAAGGCTGGTGAAAATGTGACAATTTTCTTCAAATTCAAGGCAAACAAGGCAGGAATTCTTGAAAACAATGTTACATTATACTGCAACGACTACAAGTTGGGTAATTCATCAGATAATGTGGAAGTCATCAAACCGGATATTAATGTGGTTAAAATATCATTAAACAGGACAGTTAACATTGGTGAGTTGACACTCTTTGAAATAATAGTGACAAATACCGGAAATGTTGATTTGGAAAGCGTTTACGTCATTGAAGATGAATATGGCAGTGGATTGATTTATAATGGTTTTAAAAACGGTACTGGTAACTGGACTCACGCTTTGACTGATTCCAAGCATGCCTACTACCTGGACCATGTATTGGCTGTTGGCGAGTCAGCAAGTCTGATAGTGAGTTTCAATACAACAAAGGTCGGAAACTTCACAAACACTGTTGTTGCTGGTTTCAGTAATGATACAGTCAACGCAACCAACACTACAGAAGTTGTTAACAACACAAACAATACTGATGTGTTTAATAGTACTGACAATGAAACCGATATTCCTGAACCTGAAACTCCAGGTGAGGGTTTAATTGTCTATACTCCGACAGATGAAGACAGTGGTCAGGCTACCTCGTCCATATATGAGGAAAAACATCCTGAATCATCAAAATCAATCGATTCAAAAGCCACTGGTAATCCGCTGGCAATATTGATTGTTTGTCTGATTTTAATCGGTCAGGCACTAATAAGAAGAAAGGATGAAAAATAATACTTTTTTAAGGGTATGCGATAATTATTTAATTTTCGTATTTTCCCTTATTTTTATTTATTTTTAATTTTATTAAATGGCTTTGCCGGGCCATTGTTGGATTCCATTTGGATTGTAAGCATACATCCTACATTTTTTTTAAAATCAAAAAACTTTATATGTCATTTTAGTCATAATAATACTAGAATTTTAAAAATTCTTTATTGGATTTTTTTAATTCCATTGGAAAAGATTAGTTTTTCAATGCCTAATCGGTATGTTGCAGGTTTCCTGCAATATAGGTATTGAGCGATTGGAAAATCCTGTCTTCAGGGCAGGATTTTAAATAATCGTTAAATTCGATTTCTTATTTTTAAAATTAGATTTTTCAAAATAAGAAAATAGCATGAAGCTATTTTCCTATTTGAGATTGCGTTTTAACGAATTTGCATATAATATGCATAGACCACGCATATTAAGGTTAATGGGGGCGTCCACCGTACTGCCGGGCTGTCTTATGCCGATTTTTTCATTTTTGAGAGGTTTTTTCCGAATCAGGCAAATCCTAACTTTTGATGTCCCGATGGGGGTGGGTAATATTTTCATCTTGTTGCCATCATTGTTTTTGAGGACATCTCAGAGGTATCGTTCGTATCGTGGTGGTGCCGTTCATTGCTGTATTGTCGGTGGAGCTTTTGTTGTCATTACAACATTGAACGCTCAACCCTCAAAGCCCTTGGTCCTGTGGGAGGAATCGAGGTTTTCGAATCCCAAAAACTCAAAAGCCCGGCATAAGACAGTTCATTCTTTCCGGCATTTTTAATGAATCCCAAAGCTCTAAACAATATGGGATCCGGAACGTTTGGGTTAAATTTATTATAGACAAGATTTCAAATCTTATCAGACCATATATTGGAGATATTGCCTTAAAAAGGGGATTGATTCCTTAATTGTTAAGGCTGAACTAAACGGTCATGGCTGGATTTGATAAACGCACTTTTTATCACCCATCGAGTAGCACATGATTTCGTCAATTCTCAATTCAAGGTCAAAGAACATGCTGAAGAGGGTTTCAAACATTCCCTTTTCCAAATGGCATGATGGCTTTCCGGATTTCGGCAGGCCGCAGGATTCAAAGCAGTCCACGCATGTGATTTCAATTCTGTGGCCTATGGTGAATGAGAGCTCTCCCAGATTGTTTTTGAGCCAATACCTGGAGATGTTTTTGGTGAATGTTTCAAGATCTTCGTTTTTAAGCTGGCTGAAGAGGTATTTTCCGATATGGTTGCCGACCTTTTGAAGCACCGGCGATATGTCCATTCCAAGCTCCATAAGTATGGACTTGAAGGTTTGGGTTGCAAGTATTACGTATTCGATGTCGCCCTTTTCGATGAACTCGTCTATCAGAAGTTTTGTCTGGTTCCTTTTGACGGTCTTTGCCTTTTTTGTATCGATTGAGCCCAGAAAATCTGCGCTCAGATAAAATATTTTCCTTCGGTTGTCGTCCGGATGAGGTTTGTAGTTTACGATGCCCTCCTTTCTCAGGTCCCGGAGGTGCATGGAGATGCTTGCCTTTGACTTTGACGTGTTTTCAACGATTTCCTCAAAGTTCATGGGGTCGTGCCTTAAAAGCTCCAGGATTTCATATTTCATGGGACTCTTGATGATGTCAATGTCAATCATCGGCGAATTTGTCTTGTGTTCGTTCAGGATTATCTGTATCGGTTTTGAGGTGGTCATTATAATGTCCTCCTATAATAATCATTAAATTATTATTAGTCCTTTGATTATATATAAACCTTTGTTATGAGTTCTAAATTTAGTTTAAACTAATTTTAATTATTAATTTAAAAAATAACTAATCTGTTAAACTTTATCTTAACAATCAAGTTTAATAATCAATTTAAAATAAACTATATGTGGTGATTTTTCAGGTGGCTTTTTCGACAATGAGGATGCTTTTCACATATATTAAATATGATTGGTGATAAATTTCAGTTTATATGACTTTGAGTCATAATCATCAACCTTAATCATCAACCGAAACCATTTTTTTATTTTTTATTAAAACTCTTTAAATCATAAAATAAGTATTTTAAAGAATTTAAAAAAATTAATCATCAACCAAAAAATACTTAATCATCAACCACATATAATTATAATAATTAAGAAAAATAAGTTGATAACATGTTTGAGCCTCAGTTTAAGTATACCGATAAAATTGTAAAGTATATTGCACAAATCGCTTCGGCTAAAGAAATTATTAGCAATGCAAAAATTATCCCATTATATGACACTAAATTGAAACAGGATGCTCTAATTAAGTCTTCACATTATTCAACATCAATAGAAGGAAATCCTTTAAACTTGGAAGAAGTAAAAACATTAATCAATAACAATCAAAAACCAACAACAAAAGCAGAACAAGAGGTATTGAATTATTTCAATGTATTGAACAATTTAAATAAATATTCTGATAAAATCATTACTAAAAACACAATTTTATCTGTTCATAAAGATCTCACTAAAGACTTATTAAAAAATCCAGAATATGAAGGTAAATTCAGGGACACTCGTGTATTCATTGGCAATCTACACACTAAAAAAATAAATTATATTCCTCCGGATGCTTATAAAGTACCTGGTTTGATAGATGAGCTATTGGATTGGTTAAACAATTCAACAGATGAAATGTATCCTGTCATTATCGCAGGAATTCTTCATTATGAATTAGTACGCATACATCCATTTGTTGATGGAAACGGACGTACCAGCCGACTTATGGCAACATTAATATTGTCAATCCATAAGTTTAATATTGATAACTACTTCACCTTGGATGAATATTACAATCAAGATAGGCAAGCTTATGTTGATGCGCTAAAAAGTGCCGATAAAAACCATGATTTAACAAATTGGTTGGAATATTTCTGTCAAGGTGTGCTATATTCAATTGATAAAGTTAAATCTGAAGTATTGAAGTTAGATCAAATTACATCAAAATATAACAATACTATTGAATTAACCCCAAATGAAATTTCTGTATTGACTCTTCTTGAAGAAAAAAAGCACATTCAAAATAAGGATATTCAAGAGATGTTAAACATTTCCCCTCAAGCCAGTTATAAAATTATTAGAAAATTAAAAAATAAAGAATTAATTAAAAGCACAGGAAAAGGTAGAAATACAGGATATAATTTAAGATAAATTTTTTCATTAAAACATTAATCATCAACCTTAATCATCAACCAACACTATTTTTTTATTTTCAATTAAAATGCTTTAAATCATAAAATAAGTAATTTAAGGAATTTAAAAAAATTAATCATCAACCAAAAAATATCTTAATCATCAACCAGATTATTAATTAATTATTCATTTGGTACTGTCAAATCAATAGGATTATAAATATCAGTTTATATGTCATAATAATTTAATTAATTAAAAATAAATAAGAACACTAAATATTCTTGGAATTATTTAGTGAGGGTACTTGCCAATAATTTAATTAATGTCTTCTTTCTCTTTAATGAAAATTATTGATATGATAAATATTGCTGCAGTTAAAACAACCAATATCAATGAAGTTTGGCTAAATGCAACCTCTGAAACTAAATTTTGTCCAACTTCTCCACCAGCCAATGCGGAAGTGATTACAACAAGAACGGAAGAGCCGATTGAACCTGCAATTTCCCGTGAGGTATTATAGACTGTAGATGCATCTTCACTATTGTTTGAAACCATTGATATTGCCCAAGTTGAAATTGGAATATACAACAACCCAAAACCTACGTAACGAATGAATTGTGAGGCGGCAAGAAAAATAACTGATGAATCTCTGGTAAAAAATATCATGAATATGTGGCCAATCATCAATCCGGCACAACCGAGGATAATTGGAGTTTTTATGCTGAATCGGGTTGCCAGAAGTGGTCCGACAAAATTGAATATGATTAATGCAACTCCTCCCGGAAAAACAATTAGGGAGGTTGTTATTGCATCATGGCCTGCAATTCCCTGAACAAAAATTGGAATCAGTGCTGTACATCCGTTGTACATGAAATACCCGATTACCAAAACCAGTATTCCTATTGCAAAATATCTATTTTTAAGAATATTCATGTTAATCAATGGTTTTTCAAGTTTATTTTGCCTTTTGAAAAATAGGATTAGGCAAATTGCACCGGTAATAATCGGCATCAGTACATAAATGCTCATCAGAGAATACTGTGAAATATTTGTAAATCCGAAAATCACGCCAAAACAACCTATAAATGATAAAATTGCAGAGAAAATGTCTAAAGGATAGTCTTCACAGCCGAAGTCTATTTTAACAAATAATAATCCTAAAATCAATGTCATAAATGACAATATTATGAATACTGAAAATATGTTTTTCCAACCGTAGAGATCAATTATATATCCTCCCAGTATCATTCCCAGCACTGGAGTGAATGCAATCGAAATTCCATAAATTCCCATAAACATTTGCCATTGGTCTTCGGGAGTTATTTTTAAAAGAAGTATTTGTGTATAAGGCATTATAATTCCATAGGCAATAGCCTGTAAAATCCTACCCATAATTAGGCTAATGATACTCCAGGAAAAGCAACACAATAATGACCCCAGTATAAAAGTGACCACACTGAACAGATAAACAGTTCTGGCTTTAAATCTTCGAGAAATGAATGCATTAAGAGGAATGACAACTCCTAATGTGAGCAGAAATATTGAATATGCCCATTGCGCTATGATTGAAGTGACATGAAAATCTTCCATTATGGGCACTAAAGCTGTTGTAACGATTGATTGCGAGGTTGCAAAAATAGAACTTGCAATTAAAAAGATAAATAAAACTTTTAGATAATCTCGTCTTATATTTTCAAACATCAAAAAACCTCGGCATTCAAATTTTTTATATTTTAGACCATATGGTTGAGTTTACCTTTCGCTGTTGCATATGATGTGTTTTTCGGCATTGTGTTGGTTTTGAACAATTGGGGTCCTATAGGGTTTAATCAATATACTTGTTATATTTTTTCATAATAAAATAGTTATTGTGACATTTTTGCCACTAAAAATATTAAAGGCATGACTAATAAATTATGTTCATGGTTTTAAAAGATAAATTGTATGGGAATCAGTTTGAAAGAAATGTTGTGGGCGAAGCCATTAAATCTATAAGTAACAAATGGACATTTTACATATTAAAAGACCTGTTTTTAGGAAAAAAACATTTCACACAATTTCAGGAAAATCGTCCAAACCTGGACAATAAATCCCTTACAAGATGCCTTAAATCCATGGAAAACAATGATTTAATTGAGAAAAATGTTAAAAATCATGAAACTGAATATGTTTTAACTTCAAAAGGAAGAAAATTAAATAAGGTGTTCTATGAATTAATTATTTTCTCATTGGATACTCATGAAGGAGATTTTTACACGGATGAGGAAATTGATTTCATTAAAAAATCATATGTAAATATTCTTGAATTATGATCGGTGAAAATATGATGTATAAAAGCATTATTCTTGTAATTATTTTAAGTTTAATAACTTGCACTGCAGTTAGCGGAGATGAAAGTATGGGCGGCATGATTAAAATAAAGATTAATGATGTGGCATTTGATGTGAAGTTGGAGAATAATTCTGCAACACAGGAACTGGTTAAGGAATTGGAGAAAGGAAACATCACTGTTAATGCAACAGAATATGGGGGCTTTGAAAAAGTTGGTGATTTGGGTTTATCACTTCCAACAACTGATGAAAATATCAATACTTCTCCTGGAGATATAGTGTTGTATCAGGGAAATCAAATATCTCTCTTTTATGGTTCACATTCATGGAGCTATACAAAATTGGGCAAAATAGAAAATATTGATTCCAATCAGCTTAAAGAGGTTTTAGGCTCAGGTAATGCCACATTAGTTTTGAGTTTGAAATGATATGTTGTTCTAAATGGAGAATAAGGGGATGTAATGTTATTTTTAGACAGGAATATTTAAGTTTATATATGTTATTCAATAATAGAATTATACAAGGGATTTATTTTTAAGTAAACCTCTATTAAGACGAAATGTTTTATGATTAATGTCTAATATAGGATATTGCAGGGATTTTTCTCTGCAATAGGACATTATCTTATTTTTTAAAACTTGATTAATTTAATTCTTATCTAGTTTTTGTTAAGAAACCATATAATTTAAACATATTATCACCATCCGATTTAAAATAGTTTAGGTTAATAATTATACTATTCAATTTCCTGTTTTAGATGCAGGAACCTACAATTTAACTGTAACAACAATACCTAATGATGATTATAATCCTGTAACTAAAGAATTCAACATCACTGTCAATAAAGTCAATTCCACATTAACAGTCAGTGATATCGTATTTGATTATGGCAGTTCAGGTTCCATTATTGTTTCTGTCACTGGTGCAGATGGCGTTAACGCTAATGTAGTTGGCCAACCTAAAGCTGTTGTTAAAGTGAATGGTACCAACATTACAGTTTCCGGTTTAGATGCAGGAACCTATACCTTAACTGTAACTGCAATAGCTGATAAGAATCACAATAACATAACTAAGAACGCTACAATAACTGTTAATAAACTTAAAACTGAATTAACAGGCAATGCAATAACTACTGCCTATAATGTTAACAAGGATTTGGTTATTACATTGAAAGACATTACTGGCAAAGCTTTAAGCGGTGTTAAAGTAACTGTTGATTTAAACGGTGCCAAAACATACACTACAGACAAGAACGGACAGGTCAAGGTATCAACCAAAGGACTTGCTCCTAAAGCATACACTGCTAAGGTAACATTCAACGGCGATACCAACTATGACAAGTCAACTAACGACATTAAGGTTACTGTTAAGAAGGCCACTCCTAAATTGACTGCTAAAAAGAAAACCTATAAGACAACTCCTAAAACCAAAAAATACACAATTGTTTTAAAGGACAACACTGGAAAGGCAATCAAGAAGGCTAAAGTCACCCTAAAAGTCAAAGGTAAAACCTACAAAGCCACTACTAACAGTAAAGGTAAGGCTACCTTCAAGATTACTAACCTAAACAAGAAAGGAACCTTCAAGGCCACAATAACATACAAAGGAAACAAATACTTTAATAAAGTATCTAAAAAAGCAAAAATAAAAGTTATTGTCACCTTCAAGACAGTGTCCAAAGGAAGCAAGGATAAGGCAACTGTTAAGGAAATCCAGCAAGCACTTAAAGATAAAGGTTACTATTTAACTTATCAAGGCTATTACTTGAAAGTAGATGGTAAGTTCAAAGGTTGCACTGAGAGATCCGTAAAGGAATTCCAGAAAGACAAAGGTCTTAAGGTAACTGGTAAGGTTGATGAAAAGACTGCTCGCAAACTTGGAATAATTTAAATAAGGATTTTAATTCCTTATTTCTCTCTTTTTATTTTTTTTCAGATTCGTCTTCCCTATTTTCATTACCCTTCCAAATAATGAAATGAGTTAATGTTTTAATCAAAAGTAAATTTTCCATGTTTAATTTAATTGATTCAACTTTAACTTTAACGGCAAGGTTTTGGAAAATGAATTTTGATTTGCGACCTCGATATATATGCAAGGGGGTTGGAATATCTTATTGTGGTATGTATTAGTATTGACAACATTTAAATTAAATAATTAAAGTGTTAGCTTAATACAAGTTATAAGGTATTTTATGCATTAATTGATAATAAATAGATAGCTATATAAATATCAGTTTATAGACTCAATATATATAAATATCAGTTTATAGACTCAATATCAAGAATTGAATGTTTTAACTGGAAAAATCGTCTTTTAGATTGTTTGTTTAGAATAAAACAAAATTCTTGAAAAAATATATTAGAATAATAAGGAGAAACGGTACCATGAAATACAAGAAAACCATGATACTGCTGGTGCTTGCCATCTTCATATTCGGTGTGGCAAGCGTATGTGCTAGTGATGTGAACGAAACAACAATAGCAACCCAAGAAGATAATCAAATGGAATTAACATTAACTGAAGATGAAATACAAACAAATGAAAATGACAATATGCTGACACAAACAGAGGATGCTGAAATACTCACCAGTGGTGAAGGATCATATTCTGACTTACGTAATGATATAAATTCTGGTGGAAACTTAACAAAAAGCCATTATCGTTATAATGATGGCGATGGTGACACAATTGAAATTAACACTCCAGGTGTTATCAATGGTAACGGCGCAGTCATTGACATGGCAGGATCAAACATCCGTACATTTTATGTAAGTGCTTCCGGTGTAACAATTAAAAACTTAACCATTATAAATGCTAATTATAATGGTGATGGAGGAGCAATTTACTTTAGTAGTTCAGCTACTTCAGGTACTGTGTCAAATTGTAATTTTACTGACAACTCTGCAACCTATTATGGAGGTGCAGTTTACTTATCTGGTACTGGTAATGTGACAAATTGTAATTTTACTGGCAACACTGCAAACAATGGTGGTGCTATAAGGATGTATTCCGGTACTGTGTCAAATTGTAATTTTACTGGCAACACCGCAACATCTCAAGGTGGTGCAATTAGGTTTGGTAGTACAGGTGCTGTGACAAATTGTAATTTTGTTAATGACTCTGCTTCTAGTAAGGGTGGTGCAGTTTACTTCTTGAATACTGGTACTGTGGCAAATTGTACTTTTGTTAATAACTCTGCAACTGGAGATGGTGGTGCAGTTTACTTCTATAGTACTGGTACTGTGACAAATTGTACTTTTGCTGGCAACAATGCAACCCATGGTGGTGCAGTTTACTTCTATGATAAGGGTAGTGTGTCAAATTGTAATTTTATTAACAACAAAGCAACTGGAACTGGCCATTATGATGGTGGTGGTGCAGTTTACTTCTATAATGATGGTACTGTGTCAAATTGTAATTTTACTAACAATACTGCTATGTATCATTGTGGTGCTGTTTACTTTAATGGTACTGGTGAGGTGACAAATTGTACTTTTGTTAATAACTCTGCTATACTAGATGGTGGTGCTATCTTAATGAGGTCTGGTTCTGTTGAAAATTGTAATTTTACTGATAACCGTGCAAGGTCTGGTGGTGGGGTTTACTTCAATACGGGTAGTGTGACAAATTGTAATTTTATTAACAACAAGGCAACTGATGAAGGTGGTGCAGTTATGTTTGAAAATGAGGGTAGTGTGACAAATTGTAATTTTACGGATAACACTGTAACTGGAGATGGTGGTGCTATCAGAATCGGTTATGGTATTGTGTTAATTTGTAAATTTACTAATAATTCTGCTAATAATGGCGGTGCTATTTTTGGCCTATTTGTGAGTGATGTTACTTTTGATACATGTATTCTTAAAACAGATTCAGATACAATTATCCCTACACGTATTCTTCCACCTACATTGAATGTTGATAATTTCACAACTTTTTACGGCACAAATGAGAAATTAACATTTGACTTAAAAACAAACAGCAGCATTCCAGTACCTAATGGTAATATCTCAATAAGTGTATACTTTAAAGGCAATAATAGTTGGGTTGGCAATTACAGCTGTTTAAGCGGTGAAGGATGGATTCCAAATTTGCGAGTCGGTTCTTATTATGCTATTTTTGATACTGAATATGCTGAATTCCAACCGGTCAACAGATCAATAACAGTAATAATACCTGTCGGCAAGTATTATGTGAATGTAACTTCACTTGCAACCAACAACAAGACTGTGAATATCACTGCAAAAACCAATGTTCCAAAAAATATTACTTGGGATGGTAAATTACTATTTATATTACCAAACGGAACTCAGATTAATGCAACTTATGGTGCTAACGGTATCTGGTGGGCAGTACATACATTTGACGCTTACGGT
>NZ_CADAJR010000042.1 GCF_902788255.1 uncultured Methanobrevibacter sp. | reverse complement strand
TAATATTTTGAACCGGTGGGACTACGGGAATAGCCTAGAAAACGCCAAATAAACAAGTGGCACAAAAAAACAAATCTAGGAATCCTCGACTTCTACAAAATCGAGGTAGTTCAATATTAATGTCTAATACGGGATATTGCAGGGATTTTTCTCTGCAATAGGACATTATCTTATTTTTAAAAATTGATTAAGTTAATTCTTCTCTAGTTTTTGTTAAGAAACCATATAATTTAAAATTATAGAAATATCAGTTTAGTGGTCCAATTTTAATTTTTTTTAAAATCATTTAATCTGTGGCGTTTTTAAATGGTGACAGCCTTTTAGTGGCTATTCTAGTTTTTTGACAAGTTTCAATGCCTCGTCGATTACCTGCCACATGTCATAGTACTGATACATTCCAAGCCTTCCTCCGAAGACTACATTGCCCTCTTTTTCGGCAAGTTTCTCATATCTTTCGAAAAGCTCGGAGTTCTTATCGTCGTTCATTGGATAGTATGCCTCTTCGCCTTTCTTCCAGGTTTTCGGATACTCCCTTGTGATTATTGTCTTTTCGGATTCGGAGCCCTCGAAGTGCTTGTGCTCGATAATCCTTGTGAATGGTGTTTCTGCATCGGTATAATTTATGACCGCATTTCCCTGATAGTTTTCCATGTCAAGAGTTTCAAACTCAAAGTCAAGTCCCCTGTATTCGAGCTCGCCGTAGCAGTAGTCGAAGTACTGGTCAATCATTCCTGTGAATATGATCTTGTCGGCTATGTCCAGCCATTTTTCCTTATCGTCGAAAAAGTCTGTGTTCAGCTTGACTTCAACGCCGTCAAGCATCTTCTCGATTATTTTGGTGTATCCTCCGATAGGTATTCCCTGATAGAGGTCGTTGAAGTAGTTGTTGTCGAATGTGTACCTTACAGGAAGTCTTTTGATGATGAAGGCCGGCAGGTCCTCACATTTCCTTCCCCATTGCTTTTCGGTATATCCCTTGACAAGTTTCTCATAGATGTCCTTTCCGATAAGGGATATTGCCTGCTCCTCAAGGTTTTGAGGGTTTTCAATATGGTATTCGGCCTTTTGCTGGTCTATTTTTGCCTTTGCCTCTTCAGGTGTCTTCACGCCCCACATCTGGTAGAATGTGTTCATATTGAAGGGAAGGTTGTAGAGTTCCCCTTTGTAGTTTGCAACAGGTGAGTTTGTGTATCTGTTGAAGTCTGCAAACTGGTTGATGTATTCCCATACCTCTCTGTTGTTGGTATGGAAGATGTGCGCACCGTATTTGTGCACATTGATGTTTTCAGTATTTTCAGTGTAGACGTTACCTCCAATATGGTCACGCTTTTCAATTACAAGGCATTTTTTGCCGATTTTTGTCATTTCATAAGCTATTATGGAACCAAATAAACCTGATCCGACAATCAAATAATCATATTTCATGCTAATTCTCCTATAGTAATATTGGTGCTGATTGTTTTTAACTTTTTACGAATTCTTTGATTTTCCTGTTGTCATTACTTTTGATTTTCTGTATTGTTGCAATCTCCAAATTCGTTTAGAATGGTATTTTACCTGTCGTTCTCATTGAAAAAATATGGGCAATCGGCTCACGCTTATTGGGCCTTTTGAAATATGTTAGGATTGAACCGGTCGGGCCTTCATTAAATCAAAAGCTTTATAGAAAAGTATTTTACGATTGCATTTCAAAAATAGTCTTAATTATGATGGTGTTTCTTGGCGGAACCGTCAACGGTTCAAAATGGAGAGATGAATTAATTCCAAAACTGAAAATCGACTATTTCAATCCGGTTGTTGATGAGTGGAATGAGAAGGCCATGCAGGCTGAAGAGGATGCGAAGGATAAAAGCGATTATCTGCTTTTTGTACTAACTCCCAAATTGGAGGGGTTCTATTCAATTGCAGAGGCGGTTGATGCAAGCATTAAGCATCCTCAAAAAACAGTCATTTGCGTTTTGGATTCGGATGATGGCAATGGGTGGACTGCCCATCAGATTAAATCCCTTAAAAAAATTGAGGATTTGATATCCTCAAACGGGGGAATCGTTATCGACTCTCTTGATGAGCTGGTTCTATTTTTGAACGGTCACTCCTTGGAAGTGTGAATTTTGGTTTCAAGTGCTGTGGTCATGCTTGAAAGCAGCCATTTGGTTTTCAGGTCTGTCTGATGGATTTTTTTGAGTTTGTTTACTTTGCTTAAAAGCAATTTGTTTTCCTCTTTTGTAAACGGTGAATTTTTCCAGGTATATGTCCAGTGCAGCAGGTGAGGGTTTACGCTGACGTTTTGGACTTCCTTTGAATACCCTTCGGTACATTTCCTGCAGTATATGTATGATTCCATCAGCTCATCCAGAAGTCTGACGTTTACTGTGTTTGTAATTGACTTGTCGGATGGAAGATCACGTATGTAATAGTCATAGGACATGAAATTGTTTAAAAACACGATTCCTTTTGCGTTAAGGAGGGTTTCAAGTGTAAATGCCATGTCGTCTCCTGAAACGTAAGGCTGGAAACGTATGTCATTGTCCATAATCAGGTCTCTTCTGTAAATCTTGCACCATACTGACGGGTGCATCTTGAGCATGTCCGGTTCCTGTTCGATATTGTCCACGCTTATTACATTCAACGGCTTGTCACGAGGGTAGGTGACCTCCAGGGGTTTTCCGTACAGGAGCCTTTCAACGAAATTGTCCCATATGAAATCCGGCACCTTTATGAAGTTTTCTGTTTCAAAGGTCTCGTCGGGATAGTACTTTTCGATTTCGTCCATGTATGGGGAGTATGATTTCTGAACCTTGCCTCCATACTCGAATATTCTTCTAAACCTTGCGAATGCCATCTGCGCATCGTGTTCGGTGGCTGCCTTGTATAATGTTTCACATGCGTCCGGGGTGTATCTGTCATCCGGATCCAAAAACATTATGTAATCACCGGTACAGGCGTCAATTCCTGTGTTACGTGGAGTGTATGCTGCGCCACTGTTTTTCTCATGGTGTATTGCAATGCAGCAGTCGTACTTTTCGGCATATTCATCTATGATTTTGTCGGACCCGTCTGTTGAGCAGTCATTGACCATTATTATTTCAAGGTTTTCCTGACCTATAGTCTGGTTTAAAAGGGAGTCTATTCCTCCTTTCAGATGGTCTCCAACGTTAAAAATCGGTAAGATAATACTAATTTTATCATTCATTTTATCACTTAAAAAAATGTGAGCGTTTTAATTAAAATATGTTTTATAAAATATTTAAAAGCATTGCTTTAAAAAATAAAATTGAAAAAAAGAGATTGTAGTGTGGGATTCATTCGTCGTGTTTATTTTCAGATTTTTTGGAAGATTGCTTCTATATATGAGACAATGTTTTGTGCTGATTGCATTTTTGAATATACCATTTTATCACCTATTTTTTAATTTAAAGTTCTAAGTCCTGTTTAATCATTTATAATAGTTCATATATAAAGATTTTCGAATGTAAGTGCTCACTTACATCGATATTTACCTTAAATTTCATTAAATTAAAGTTTTTTTTCGAATGAGGGAATTTCAAAAAATGGAAAGGTATTTTTATAGGTAATTCAAAAAATTATACCATTAACGAATTATTATACTTATTGGATTGATATTTATGAGCGAAGTATATAGAACATTTACATCAGAATCAGTAACTCAGGGACACCCTGACAAGGTTGCAGATATCATATCTGATGCAATATTGGATGCATACATGGCACAGGACAAGAATTCACACGTTGCATGTGAAACCTGTGTAACAACTGACTATTGTTTGGTATTCGGTGAGATTACCTCTGATGCTGATCTTACAAAAAAAGATATTGAAAAAATCATTAGGGACACCATTATCGAAATCGGTTATGACAAGCCTGAACTCGAATTTGATGGTCACAAATGTAAAGTGGACAACAGGCTCCATGCACAGTCCCAGGACATCAACCAGGGTGTTGACAGGGGCGACGAGGAAACCGGTGCTGGAGACCAGGGTATGATGTTCGGTTATGCAACAAACGAAACCGAATCCCTGATGCCTTATCCAATCGATCTGGCACGTAAGCTGACCAACAAGTTAACCGAATTAAGGGAATCCGGTGAACTGCCATACCTAAGACCTGACGGTAAGGCACAGGTATCTGTAAACTATGATAAGGATGGCAATGTTCTTTCATTGGATGCAATCGTATTGTCAACCCAGCATGATGAATCAATGTCTGAAAACCAGGAACAGCTGAAAGCAGACATCCGTGAAAAGCTGTTCAAGGCTGTAATTCCTGAAGGACTCATTACCGAAAATACCAAAGAGCACATTAACCCTACCGGTAAATTCGAAATAGGCGGACCTCACGGGGATGCAGGTTTAACCGGCCGTAAGATCATTGTTGATACCTATGGAGGTTATGCAAGACACGGTGGTGGAGCATTTTCAGGTAAGGACTGTACCAAAGTGGACCGCAGTGCATGTTACATGGCAAGATACGTTGCCAAAAACCTCGTTGCAAGCGGACTTGCTGAAAAATGTGAAATCCAACTGTCCTATGCTATCGGTGTTGCCGAACCTACTTCCGTCATGGTTGACACATTCGGTACCGGCGCTGATATAGGTGACAAGACCTTTGAGGAAATCGTACGTGAAAACTTCAGGTTAACTCCTGACGGAATCATCGAAACCTTAGGTTTAAGGGATACCCAATACAAACAGACCGCAAAATACGGTCACTTCGGTATTGAAGGTCTACCTTGGGAAGAAACCGACAAGGCTGAAGACCTGAAAAAATACATTAAAAATTAAACATGAATTGAAATCACTCCAAGTGGTTTCAACTTAAACTCTTTTTTTTCTAAAACAACTTATTTTGCACGAAATCACTGTAACTATATTTTGTTATTGCATCTTCTTTAACATATTTTTTGAAATATGTGGCTGCTATAATATTTTTAAAAATAGGATTAAAATTATCAAAAGTTTAGCTATAGATGCTAATTTAATCAATCGTAAATGTAAAAATTTTAAAGGAGGATTTGATTCATTTCCATGTATCAAGTTCCTCTTCATTCATGCCTATGTTTGAAGCCATAAAGACCGGGTTTTGTCCTGACTTTTTCTGGGTTTCATAATCCTTAAGGCAGTCCAGAGCTGTTTTTCCCATAAGTACACATGTAGGCAGGTTGATAAGTGTCATCAATCCCATTGTGATGTCTGCAGCGGCCCAGGCCGCATCCATTGGGATAATAGCACCAACAAATATGATTAATGTGGCGCAGATGTAAAATATTCTCATGAACCTTTTTGAAGGCTTCTTTTTATGGTTCAAAAAGGTCAGTGCATTGTCGACATAGAACAGATTTCCAAGAAGGGTTGTAAATGCGAAGAGCACCATTGCTACTGTGATGAATATAGGTCCTGCAATGCCAAAGACTGTGGATATTGCATCCTGAACATAAGGAGCGCCTGAAACTGCGGCGTTTCTTGCAACACCTGTGGAAAGGCACATGAGTGCTGTAGCGGTACACAGGAGCAGTGTGTCAATATAGACTGACAATGTCTGGACCAGTCCCTGTTTTACAGGATGTGTCACATTTGCTGAAGCGGAAGCGTTAGGAGCAGATCCCACACCTGCCTCGTTTGAAAAGAGTCCCCTTTTGATACCGTATACGAGACATGACCCTACAATACCTCCCGCTATGGACTTGAAATCAAAGGCGTCCTGAAGGATGAGAATAAACATTGAAGGGATGTTTGCATAATTGAATGCTATCACGATTAGGGCAACAATAACATATGAAACACCCATAAGAGGAACAACTGTACTGGTGACGCTAACAATTCTCTTTCCGCCACCGAACAAACAGTATCCGGTCAAAACGGCAAGTATGAAACCTATGATTGCCGGTGTTGTGGAAGGGTTGTAAAATGAGTATTCAATGAATGTTGACTGAAGATTGTAGGAGCACAGCAGATTGAATCCGACGGCATATGTAGCGATAAGGAATATGCAGAAGAGAATTGCGAGCTTATGGTTTTTTAGGCCCTGTTCAATGTAGTATGCAGGTCCTCCATAGAAGCTTCCGTTTTCATCCTTTCTTTTGTAAATCTGGGCAAGGGTACTTTCAATGAATGCGGATGAGGCTCCAATGATACACATTACCCACATCCAAAAGCATGCGCCGGGCCCTCCAATACAGATGGCGGTTGAAACACCGATGATGTTACCGGTTCCCACCCGTGAAGCTGTCGAAACCAGCATTGCCTGTAGTGATGATACCGCATTATCGTCTCCTGACGGTTCTAGAAGAAGACGTAGGGATTCTCTGAATAGTCTTATTTGAACTCCCTTTGTTCGAATGGTGAAATACAATCCAGCTATTGCCATGACAATAATCAGAATTGGAAAATACATTACATTATCAATTTCAGTCAATATTGTTACAATTACATCCAACATAAAAACATCTTTTTAACTTTTTTTACATGTTTATTTTGGATTTTTTAATATATATTTGATTCCATTTCATTTAAACTAACTTAACCCGTGTTATAATGTATTTTGATTATTTTTAAGGCATTATTTTTAATTTTTTTAAATTTTTTTTAAAAAAAGAGGATAATTTTGTGGGTTTGGATATGAAAAAATAAGAAAGGGGTGGGATAATAATTTAGTCATTTGCTAAATTATCAAAGTACCCTTGGATGAACACAACAGGTGTTCCCTTGTCTCCTGAACCGCTTGTCAAATCACAAAGTGACCCGATTAAATCGGTCAGTCTTCTTGGTGTGGTTCCTTCTGTAATCATCTGACCGGTAAGGTCAGCATCCTTGTGTTTGATTTCTTCCTTGATTGCATCTTTCAGCTCATCGCCTTTCAAATCGGCGAACTTGTTGTCTGAAACGTATTTCAATTTAATCTCATTTGGAGTACCGACGAGTCCTGCGGTATGTGCCGGTGAAACTACAGGGTCAGCAAGTTCCCAGATTTTTCCAACAGGATCCTTGAATGCGCCGTCACCGTAAACCATAACTTCAATCTGTTTTCCGGTAAGGTCAATAAGTCTTTTCTGTACCTCTTCAACAAGTTCCTGCCCGGTTTTAGGGAAGAGCTTAAGTTTTTCCTCGGTTGCCTTGTTTGAACCTAAAAGGCCGTAGTCAGGGTTGTATCCTGAATCTCCGACAGGTTCGGTTAAAACCTCATGCATTCCATAAACGTTTGCGCCCAGTGACTTAAGCAGTTTTGTTGTCTTTTCACGGGTGTGGATGTCACAGGTCAGAACATCGTTTGTGTAGTCAAGGATGGTTTTAATGTCATTTGAAAAGACGAACTCGACTTCACAGTCCTCGCTTTCGATAAGTTCACGGTAAAAGTCAATCATGTTAATTCCGGTAAATGGGTGAATCCATGAACCGAATGTTTCTTTGTATTCATCTTCGGAGATGACGCTTGCAAGATTGTATTCGCTTTCATCAAGCAGTGCTTCATCCAAAATTCCGTTTCCGACCTCATCGGCAGGGAAGGAGGTTTGCAATGTAATCTTGTCCATTCCTCTTGCAATACCTTTTAAAACCATTGAAAAACGGTTTCTGCTTAAAATAGGGTTTACGACACCGATGCTTTTTGATGGGAATTTGTTTTGAAGGTCTTCGGCAATGTCGTCTACGGTGACATAGTTTCCTTCTGAAATTCCAACAACCGCTTCTGTTATTGCAACAACGTCTTTGTCCTTGAATTCAAAGTTTTCACTTTCTTTTGCAGCCATCAATGAATCAACGACTATTGTGGCCAAATCATCGTTTTCTTTAATAATAGGGGTCCTTATTCCACGTACTACAGTACCAACACATCTCATTTTATATACTCCTAATAAGGTTAAATTAACCATTTATTTTTTTATAGTTTAACTTATTTAAATGTAAAGTTTCTCAATTTTTCACTTTTATAATGCGTTTTTTTCAGTATTTTTGTTGCGGATTTTTTGATGTTCATGCAATTGGTGTTGTTATTCTTATTCAAATTGGTTGCAAGCAAAAATCAATATTGATATGAACTTATTTTTTTATAATATCTTGTTAAAATTGATTTGGACTTATATAAAAAGATTTATATTCTTTAAAATCAAATTAACGAATGCTGATAAAATTCTGTGAGGTGAGAAAAATTAAATTTCACGAGGATGTTATTTTCAAAAACAATGGTGAAATCTATGGACAGGACTTAATTGAGATTGTCAACATCGAGGGGAAACTAATCAAACTTCACCAGACTGAATCAAGCATCATTGATCCTAAAATGTACAAACCGGATTTGATAATGGAACTTAAGGACAAAATTATCATATTCGAGTTTCAAAGTTCCCGTGTTGATACTAGGGACAAAAGAAGGTTTCGCTTCTACACTGCACTTTTTGACCATGTCAAAATCAAATCCAAAAAACCCATAGAAGTTCATGTTTTAAGTACTATCGAAAAAGAGCAGGTTAAATGGTATAATGTTAGCTCAGAGGCAAGATTTCCAATATATATTCATTCCTTGAAAAACATTGATGGTGACAAACTTTTAAATACTATGAATACTAAAATAGGAACTAACCAAAAGCTTATAACAAAAGACTTACTCATGATAAGCTTGCTTTGCTTTATGGAATCTGAAAAGACTGTGGATATTAATATTTTAAACTCTGCAGTGACAATAACCAATATTCCTGATTTAGATGATGATATTGGTCAATTCGTTAAAGGGGTCGTACTAATGTTGTGTGACAAGTTTGTTACGGACGAATCACTGAACACAACAATTTCAAATATTGTAGGTGGTAATATGAAGATTGTGGAAGATTATGCACAAAGGAAAGTTGATGAAAAATTAGAAGAAAGAAATATGGAATTTGTAATCAATTTGGATAATGAAGGCTATGAAATAAGTGAAATTGCTAGAATTGCTAATGTAAATTTGGATTTTGTTAAAAAAACATTATCCAAATAATTTTTTTTTAATCGATTTTTTGAGGATAGTTTCAGGTTCTTAAAATTGAATCAAAATGTTTGTTTGGGGTTGAAATATGAAGATTGTGGAAGATTATGCTCAAAGGAAAGTTGATGAAAAATTAGAAGAAACAAATAAAAAATTTGTAATTAATTTAAGGAAAAAAGGGTTTTCTCTTGATGAAATAGTTGAAACTGCTGAAGTTAGTTTGGATTTTGTTAAAAAGACACTGTCCAAATAAAAAAAGAATAAAAGAAGTAGTAACTACTTCTCTGCTATTGAAATACTGTTCACGATACCGTTAATTTCATCGGAATAGAGATCCACATTGGTATTGTTTGTAAAGATAATCAATTCTGATATTTTGTTGTCTTTAACGTAACCTACATAACGGTATTTGGCAACATCCATATTTGTCATGCCTTCATATGGCTTGTATGGTGCGTAATCATGCCAATATTCATAGTCGCCGCTTGAAACTCTGTCGCTGGAAACGGTCTTGAGCTTGTCAGGGTCTGCTGAAAATTCATAGACCTTGAATCCGTTTATCTCATCGGTTTTGATCTTTTTGTATCCGGCATCTTTCCCGTTTGACTTTAATGCATCAAAGAGTTCCTTTTCAGCAGTGGCATTTCCACTCATTACCGGTGCAAACAGCACTCCAACATCATCCTTGTATGCAATTCCCTTGTCGTCAAGCATGTATTCGCTAGGAAGTGTAACCACATCGTCTCCTGCAACCAAGGTCAAATCAGAAGAGCCCACCATGTAAAGCACTCCCAGAATTGCAACAATCACAACGACTATCACTCCAATCAGGATTTTCTTGTTCATCTTTTCACCTCCTTAACTTCGATTAAAATATGTTTAAACATAATATTCTTTGGTTAAAACTTAATTACTTGCCTTCATATTTCATGCTTGCACCTTCATGGATTGTTATTTTGGCTCCAGATTCCAACTTGACGTCATCGTTTGAAATTGTAAGGCCACCATTTGATGATGCTTTAAATTCTGCATTACCTTCAAGGTCGTATTGACCATCAAAGCTGTAGTATCCTTCAGGAACGTCGGTTCCTACGACATAGGTTCCCGGTCCGAATGTTGTGCCTTCAACCGCAAATGAACCGTTGTGGATTGCTCCTGAAAAGAAAAGGGCTACAAAAGCGATGCATACTACTGCAATCACTGCAATGATTATCAGATATTTCCTTTCCATTTATAATACCTCCTATAATTGATTCTGTTTTGAGGATATTTAAGTCGCATAAAGGGTTTTCTTTCATTATTTTCAGTGGTTACAATGTACTCCTCTGCTATTTGCGGTGGCGTCAATTAGGAGTTTTCTTCAAAAAAACAAATGATAAAATAAATATTTAAATATAATATTTTAAATAAATTAAATTGAGAGTATGTTTAAAAAAATTACTAATACATTGGCAGAATCCAAAAAATATTGGTTAATCTATCTGATTTTTATCACTATCACTCTGGCATCGACGCTTTCGGCTAAAAATTTCGACAAGCCGCAGGTTGTCATAGCGTCATTTATCATAGTGGCGATCCTGGGTGTGGTGTGCATAGTATATTATTTCATGCACGACTCGGAAAACGAGCTCTACAAGGTAGCTTTCGTTATCATACTGTGCTTCGGTATATTGTCTGCGCTGATTGTGCCGATTGCCGATGTAAGTGACGAGCTTGAACATCTGACACGTGCGGAAATCACTTCCCGGGGGGTAATTTTTCCTCATTGGGAGGACGGACCGAACAATCTTACCCAACTCTACAACCGTACTGAGGGAAAATACAGTAATGCCCTGAATACGGATGTGGGATTCAACACGACTGCAAGTCACATGTTCTTTTTAAACAATCTGGGGCTGACCGTTTTTGAAACACCTCACGATTCGGACAAAATTAGCAATAAGACCATGCTTGACGGGTCAGCATTTGAGCAGAATCCGTTTTACGGATATCTTCCTCAGGCACTGGGTGTTTTAATAGCGAAACTCTTTGATTTGAATGTCATCTGGATGCTGTGGCTTGGAAGGATATGCAATCTGATTTTCTATGCATTCTTAATATCAATGGCTATTCGCATAGCGCCGGTGCTGAAGGTTCCCCTTCTGGCCGTTGCCTGCATTCCGATTTCGATTTATCAGGCGGCCTCTGTGAGCATCGATTCGATGATCATAGGTCTGGCGCTGCTTACGTTGGCATACTTCCTGTATCTCTACAAGTCCGAGGCGGAGTCGCTTGAAGTCAAGCATGTTGCAATATTCTGTGCCCTTTCACTGCTTTTGGGGCTTTGTAAGTTGCCATATCTTGCGTTTGTCTTTTTGATACTCTTTGTTCCAAGGGAAAACTTCAGGGACAAGTCAATATGGAAATACATGCTTTTAGGTATTTTCATTGTTGGTCTTATAGGTGTCATGTGGAGTACATATTCCGAACCTGCCCTCATGCATTCATGGAGATCCAAGCTCAATTACATGGATGCCGATCGTCAGCTGGAATATATTATGGGCCATCCTTGGTTCATTGTCCACTTCTTCAGGCTGATTTTCACATTCACCCTGGGCCTTACAGTCAACGGGCTTTTCAATTTCTTTGCTGCCGGAAGTCCGAACCATTATATGGACCACTACCTGTTCATTACGGTGCTCATCTGGATATTCCTTTTGGCGACATTGATGTTCTATCCAAGGAAGGTCGATTTCAAAAACAAGACAAGATGGGGAGCGCTTGCGATTCTTTTGATAATATACGTTGGAACATGCTTCATCCAGCTTCTCACCTGGGCGGATGTCGGAAAATACAATATCGGTGTCAGCACAAGGTATTTCATTCCGCTCTTTGCGCTGCTTCCAATCATTGTGCCGTTTAAAATCGATCGTCTCGAGAAGTTCACAGACAAGTACATGATGGTTTTCATTATAGGGTTCATGGCAACACTGATTCTGGCTTTCGCCACCAAATACTACTATTAGCTATTTGAGGAAATCCTTGCCGTAAAACATTACCCTTCTTGCCAGGAAGTTCCAGAAAAGGACAATGATTGCTGATATGATTTTGGAAATCAGATAATAGAGTCCCAAGACATCTGTAAAGAGGTAAAGCAGTATCTCGGTAAATACAAGTCCGATAGTGCTTATAAGTAAAAACAAATTAAACTCCATCACCTTATTTTCTATATTGTCCTGGTTGAACACCCACCTTGTGCTCATCACATAATTCACCAGAACGGATATGATGAATGAGAATACCGCAGATATCAGGTAATAGATTCCGCATATGTCGGAAAAGAAGTATAAGAAGAAGAAATCCACAGCAAATGCGGTTCCTCCAACGAAGATGTATCTGAAAAGTTGGATGAAAATATTGTCTGTAGGATCCTTAAAAAGCTTATTTATCAATGTCTCATTCCTCTTTTTTCAGTTCGTTTAAAAGAATCAGGTGGCGCTCGAGCTCTTCGGCGTGATGGTGGTTTAGAACATGCAGTATGACTCCGACAAAGAATGTGCATGCGGCGATGATTACCACTGTGGATATGACAATCAGTGTAGGAATCTTAAGCACCTGGCCGGTGCTGAAAAACCTAAAGAGAATCGGGAAAAAGTATATTGCCGCAATGATTAGAAGAATCAGTGAGGCGACTGAAAAGTACATCAACGGACGTTTGTCACGTATCAGTGCAAAAATCATCCTTATGACCTTCATTCCGTCACTGTAGGTGTTGAGTTTGGATTCGCTGCCTTCCTTACGATCCCTGTAGTCAATAGGTATTTCCTTGATTTTGAAGTTGTTCATAAGAGCGAACACACTCATTTCGGTTTCGATTTCAAACTCCTTAGAGCGTATCGGAAATGACTTGACGAATGAGTAGTTGAATGCCCTCATACCGGTCATTATGTCATGCAGATCGCTTTTAAAGAATGTGTTGATTGAGTTTCGAACAAACTTGTTTCCGCTGTTGTGGAAGCGTCTGTCGTTTTCCTCGAAGTATGTTGAGGACAGTCTGTCCCCGATTACCATGTCCGCCCGTTTGTTAAGGATTATTTCCTCAAACTCCGCTGCCGCCTCGGCGGGGTATGTGTCGTCACCGTCAACCATGATGTAGCAGTCCGCTGTGATGTCATGAAACATTGATCTTACCACATTTCCCTTTCCCTGTCTGTATTCGTGTCTTACAATCGCTCCTGCCCTTTCGGCTATTTCTGCCGTATTGTCGGTTGAATTGTTGTCATATACATAGATATCTGCATGTGGCATACACTTTTTGAAGTCACTTACAACCTTTTCAATTGTTGATGCCTCATTGTAACAGGGAATCAGGATTACGGTTTTCATAAATTAATATTGTGTTTTTATGTGATTTATATTTGATGCAAAATTGTTCATGAAAATAGGATTTTATATTTGATGATGTGGTATGGAGGTTAAAAAAATAAGTTGGAATTAATAGGTTTTCCTATTAAATCCACTTATGCAGCATGCAAAAAATCATCTTTTGTATTCACATGATTTCTAATTGATTACTAACGTAATTTTATTTTGGTTACCGGATGGTATTTGTTGTGAGCTGTGCCGAATTTTGCCCAGTCGCTCATTCCTCCATTAGTTCCTACTGTCCACCAACCTTTTTTACCATTCTGCATGCCGTTTTTATGTTCATAACATACATATACATCGTATCTTTTACTGTTTTTCTTTTTAGATCCTAAATATTGTTTATAGGATTTTTTATATTTGCATTTTACTTTAATTGTCTTTTTACCATCTTTCACCTTGACGGTGATGTATTTTTTATTCTTATATTTCTTTGCGTTTACAGGTTCTGCAAATGCAACGCTTAAAGTCATTCCGACGATGAATATTGCAAGAACACAGATTACAATTTTAGTGTGTTTTTTCATAGGCATTTCCCTCCTTTGTTATAATTTTGTGTGTTAGTTGCATTTAAATATATTCTTTCCGGTGTGATTCATTTTTGAGACTCTTTCAAAAACTTTGTTGATTTTCAAAATCCTTTTTGCGATTGTCATTCCAAATGAGATCTCTGCGATAGATTCGTTTTAAAACGCCTCG
>NZ_CADAJR010000041.1 GCF_902788255.1 uncultured Methanobrevibacter sp. | reverse complement strand
ATCGTAACAGATGTAGGTCATGTTGTGTCCTCTTTCCATAGCTCCGGATAAGGATTGTAAACCGATATCTACAGTTCCTCCGTCACCACCGAAAGCAACTACATTCACGTCATCTTTTCCTTGAATTCTGAGTGCACTTTCTACACCAGACGCAACAGCACCTGAATTTTCAAATGCTACGTGAATGAATGGAATTTCCCATGCGGTTTCTGGGTATGGTGTAGTCATAACTTCAAGACAACCTGTAGCGGAAACGGCTACGGTGTTTTCACCTAATGCGTTTAAAGCTAATTTAACTGCAATAGATGCTCCACATCCAGCACAACCTCTGTGTCCTGGTGCTAATAAATTTTTATCAGGAATGTCCACCATTTTTATTCCTCCTTAAGTCCTATCCATGTGACGTCTTTTTCAGGCACATTTTTGGTTTTCTCATAAATTTCTAATAAAGATTCAGGGGTAATGTCTCTTCCACCTAAACCGGTAATGAATCCATAAATTTCTTTATCGAATTTGACTTTCATATCAGCGTATAATGCTCCACCGATTCCGAATGTGAAGTTTTTGTCAACAACTGCAATTTTTTCACAGTCTTTGATGACTTCATTGATTGCTTCAGTTGGGAATGGTCTGTAAGCTCTGATTTTAAGTAAACCGACTTTTTCGCCTTTTTCTCTTAATTGGTTTACGATAACTCTGATACTACTGCAGATTGAACCCATTGCAACAAATATGATGTCTGCATCTTCTGTTTTGTATGGTTCGACAAGACCATATTTTCTTCCGAAGATTTCTGCAAATTCATCGCAGGTCTTTTGGATTACTTCCACTGAATTGTCCATTGCAACTTGCATGTCATGTCTTGCTTCCATATAGTATTCAGGGTCAGCAAAGTTACCTATTGACATTGGTTCTTTAGGATCAAGATATGCATGTTCAGGCACATATGGAGGTAAGAATTTGTCAACATCTTCTTGTTCTGGAATTTCAACAGGTTCCACAGTGTGGGTTAAGATAAATCCGTCTAGACATACCATTGAAGGTAACAGTACACTTGGATTTTCTGAAACTTTGTATGCCATTAATGTGGTATCCAATGCTTCTTGTGCATTTTCAACATAAATTTGTAACCATCCGGCATCTCTTTGTGCAATGGAATCTTGTTGATCGTTCCAAATATTCAATGGAGCAGAAATTGCTCTGTTTGCATCAGCTAAAACGAATGGAGTTCTCATACCTGCTGCTGCAAATAAGATTTCGTGCATTAACATTAATCCTTGTGAAGAGGTAGCTGTAAATACTCTTACTCCTGCACCACTTGCTCCGACAGCTGCACTGATTGCACTGTGTTCGGATTCTACTTTAACATATTTAGCATCAATTTTTTCATCAGCAACATATTGTGCTAAGTATTCTGAAATAGTGGTTTGTGGAGTAATCGGATAAACGGGAATAACTTGTGGTTTAGCTAATCTTACAGCTTCTGCAACTGCTTTATTTGAGGTCATTACTTCTTTTACCATATAATCACTCTCTCTATTCTTTTATCATCTCGATTGCATCTGAAGGACATTCGTATGCGCAAATTCCACATCCTTTACAGTAATCGTAATCAATATCATGTTGTTTGTTCACACAGGAATCTGGACAGAATAATATACAATTGTCACAATCGATACATTTTTCCTTATCTAAAACAGGTTTGAAAGTTCTCCAGCTTCCAGTCTTATTTTGTTTGGTATTTCCTGGTGTTTTAATTACACATCCTATATTAACCATCATCTCACCTTTCTATCCCATTTCATAAGCTTTTTGAGTAGCTTCTGCGTTCATTTCACCAATTTTTCCAGGGAAGGTTTCTTTAATCACTTCTACAAGAGATTCAATAGTTACAACACCGGTTTTTTTAGCAAAGTATCCTAGGATGATTGTATTTACAATGTTACGTCCCAGCATATCAAGTGCAATACCAGTTGCATCGATATCGTAAACCGCATGTTCACCACTGCCCTTGAACTCGGTAGTGTTAATAATTACTTCTGTGTTGTCTTTAATTCCTGAAAATACATCTACTACATTCAATAATCCGTCATCTAAAACCAATACATAGTCCGGATTATAGATTTGGTATCTCATTTCAATTGGCTTGTCATCAATTCTGGTGAAAGCCATAACTGGAGCTCCTCTACGTTCAACTCCAAAAAATGGGAAAGCCTGAACAAATTTGCCGTCTTTAAATGCTGCTTTAGCTAAAATTTCAGCAGCAGTTACAGAACCTTGTCCACCTCTACCATGAAAACGAATTTCAATCATTAATTCTCCTCCATATATTTATCATGTATAATCATTATAAATTACAAAATATATAAATTTTATGTTAAAATTTAATTTTTGAATAATTTTGTTTAAATTTCTCTGAATTAGTCTTTTGTTTTTTGTTTATTTTTTTAAAAATCCTTTTAATATTTTTGTTTTTTTATTAAACAAGTTCAATATCTTTTTTGATATGATTGCTATTTTTAAGAAATGTTAATTTATATAAACATTAAAATTATAATATTATTATAAAAAAATTTGGTTGGAAGTTCATGAAGGTTTTAATAATTACGGGAGAATTGGCATATCCTCTAATAAAGGAAGTTGTCTCTGGTTCAAAGGAAGATATAATTGTACATATTGCAGACAATACTCAGGTTGCTGCATTTTTAACTCCTAGACAGATTATCAAGGAAGTCAAAACATCTTTTAAAGACCAATTGGATGAAATTGACATGATTCTGGTTCCTGGATTGATTAAAAAGGGAACCAAGGAGATTACAAAGGAACTTGGAATACCTACATTCAAGGGTTCGACCGATGGGGCTGACCTTGCAATGGTGCTGAACCTTATCGGAAGCATAGATCTGTCTGAGGACAAGCCTGCTGACAAGCTGATTGAAGAGGAAAAACGCAGGGAAGCATTCAAATTCATCGAGGAATTTGAAAATGATGAGGAAAAAATCAAGAAACTTCTGAAAAAGCCAAATAATATACTTATTAGAAACCTTCCTGTAGGGGAAGACTTTCCTATGAGGGTATTGTCGGAGATTGCCAACGCGCCGTTTCTTTCAAAGGAGGCACTTATCAACAAATGCCAGTACTTTGTTGATTCCGGTGCGGACATGATCGACATAGGTATGGCTGCCGGTGAGGATTTCTCAGACAAGATTCCCGAACTGATTGAAACTTTAAGGCCAATTGTAGGCGACAGGCCGCTGAGTATAGATACACTGAATCCAAAAGAGATACAGGTTGCAGCTGAAAACGGCATTGATTTTGTATTGAGCCTTGATTTGGGAAACAATTCTGAGGTTCAAAAGATTTTAAAGGAAAAGGACATTCCAGTGGTATTGCTTCCGACCAACTTTTCCCAGGGTAAATCTCCAAAATCCCCTTCCGAACGTGTAGAGGCGATGCATCAGCTGATTAAGGATACTGAGGGAATGAGATATGTTGCCGATTTGATACTTGATCCGGTAAACAGTGCAAGTATCGTCGAGTCAATCATAGCATGTCATGAATTTCATAAAACCAATCCTGCACCGATGTTTTTCGGAGTGGGAAATGTAACAGAACTGATGGATGCGGATTCCGGTGGAGTCAATGTTCTTCTGGCAGGTATAGGAATGGAGTTGGGTGTGAGCATTCTTTTTACTCCTGAAGAAAGTGGAAAGACAAGGGGAAGTGTATATGAGCTTGCAACCGCTTCCAAGATGATGTTTCTTGCAAAGCACAGAAAGTCAATTCCAAAGGATTTGGGCATAAACCTTGTAGCATTTAAGGATAAGCACAAGAGAAATGATATAATTTTAAACGAATTGGATGGTATCGAGCAGACCAGACAGGTAAAGCCGATGAAATTCATTAGGGATAAGGCAGGGAGCTTTAAAATCAATGTTGATTACGGTACAACAGTTGAGGCAAGCAAAATCACTGCCACTCACTTTAAGAAAAACAAGGCGGATTTGGTCATAGTGGGTCATTCTGCAAAGGAAATATATGAGGAAATCATAACCAAAAATCTTGTAACAAGGATGGAGCATGCTGCCTATTTGGGTTCTGAGCTTCAAAAGGCAGAAATAGCGATGATAACGGGTAAAGAATATGTTCAGGATTTTGAATTGTTCAAAAATCCTGATGAATTTAAAAAATAGATTCAGTCAAAGTCGGTAGGGTCATAAGTTCCTTCTGACTGTCCGGCCTGTGGGGTTGAACTTGAAGAACTGCTTGAGTCTGAACTTGATGCGCTGCTGTCTTGGCTGGATGAGCTGCTGTCTGAACTTGAAGAACTGCTTGAGTCTGAACTTGCTGAGTCAGTGTCAGGACCTGAATGTGAAGTGGATGGTCCTCCATTGGAACTACTTGCCTGTGAAGCAGTTGACTGGTTATTGTTTGTTACAGTTGCGTTGTTTGAAGCTGGTTCGGTAATATTGTTTGCAGCATCATTATTTAAAGAAATTCCATTTCCGGATACAAATAAATAGACTCCAGCAACCACTATTATGATTACTACTAATGCTATGATAATTGCATTATCGGATTTCATTTTTTACCTCCATTTTTTAATCACTTAATATATTATCAATTCACACTTATATATAAATTTATGATTAAATTATTTTTTTCTTAAATGTGAAAGAATGCTCCGGCTTCTGTAGGTTGATGATGAATTTCACAAAAAAAGAGTCATTATAATTATTTTGAAATATTTTTTCAGAATAATAGTTACCAAATGCACTCGCGATTATTTATTGTATTAATTAGTAGTATACTATGTATTATAAAAGTTTAGTAATTTAATTAAATAGGTGAGTTTTATGGTTTATAGGTCGTGTAGGCATCGAGTTTATCCTAATCAGAAACAAGAAAAGTTGTTTAAACAATATTTGGGACATTCACGATTCATTCACAATAACATTATCGGAGAAATAGAGTACAACAGACATATAGCCAACCTATTTAATGCTAGTGCACCATATGTTAACAATAAGTATGTTCGATCCATATTTAACTATTTAAGAGTATGGTATCCTTTTATTAATGAATTGGATATTAATACAATGCAGGAATGCTATAAACCAGTACTACAATCCTATGAAAACTTTTTTAAACGAGGATTCGGACATCCAAAATTCAAAAAAAAGTACTGATCCTCACAATCAGTAAAAATCAACAACATAAACCGAAGAATACGGATTAAGGAGGGTAAATTATACTGGAAACCTTTAGGTTGGATAAACCTCAAAGGATACAGAAGAGAAATAACCGGAAAAATCAAACACATACGAATACAATTAAAAAACAGCCAATGGTTCATCATTGTATTATATGATTCTGCATTACCTGAACCGTTTACTAAAACAGGAAAAGAAGGGGGAATAGATTTAGGTGTTAAAACATTAGTCACACTTTCAGACCGTAAAGCAAAAGCCACGCTAAAACTAACTGAAATAGAATCTAAAATCAAAAAAACACAAAAAAATCTAAAAAGAAAAAAATACTTAGGCGAAAATTACAAAAAACCCTAAAAACACTACACAAACACATAAACAAAAGAAACAACATCAAATGGGAATACTACCATAAAATAAGCAAAGACATAGCCAAAGAATATGACATAATCAAAATGGAAAAGTTAAACCTAAAAAAAATGATGCTGGATCCGGATTACAGCAAAGGACTACACCAAGTAAGTTAGGAATCTTAAAATACATGATAAAATACAAATGCGAATTATACGGCAAAAAATTCATCGAAGTGCCACAGTATTATCCATCCTCACAAATATGTCATGTATGCGGCTACAGAAACAAAGATTTAACCACCGAAGAACGAGAATGGCAATGCCCAAATTGTGGAACGATTTTAGACCGTGACCTGAACGCCTCCATAAACATTTTAAACTATGGAAAATAAATATATAATATTATAATATATATATGAACTTTGAGACCCAGAGGGATAGCTCGGTAATTCTAGGACTCATAAGAGACTACAGCCCGAGAATCCCCATCCTCTTATAGGATGGGGAAGTTCAATAATAAAATTTTTAGGAAGGTAAAAGTTTGCCGGTTGAAGACATAACTATCAAAGACATTGACAAAATCCTTCTCGATGAGGGATATGTTTCAAACAATGAGATTACAACAACTCTCTATTTATCATTTTTACTTGGAAAGCCAATGCTTATTGAAGGCCCTCCTGGTGTTGGAAAAACAGAACTTGCTAAGGTTATTGCAAAATCATTCGACAGGGATTTCTTCAGGATACAGTGTTATGAGGGAATCACATTCGAGCAGATTGTTGGGGAATGGAACTATCAAAAGCAGTTGCTTCACTTGGAAGCCGCCAAAAACGACTCCGACAATGTTGATGAAATTTTCGATGACGAATTTTTCATAAGAAGGCCTTTGCTAAATGCTTTTTTAAACAAAAAGGACTCAGTATTACTTATTGATGAAATCGATAAGGCAGATGAAGAAGTTGAAAGTTTCCTTCTGCAGGCACTTGGTGAACAGGAAATCACAATCAACGATTTGGGAACCTTTGAACTTCAAAATGATTTGATTGTTATTTTGACATCAAACTCACAAAGATCCCTTTTGGATGAGACAAAGGACAGGTGTCTGTTCTTATACATTCCATACCCTACTGTTGAAAGGGAAATTGAAATCGTCAAGTCAAAACTGCCTGATGCAGATGATGAAACCGTATCATATGTCGTTAAGCTTGTTCATCAGATACGTGACTTGAATCTTATGAAAAAACCGTCAGTCAGGGGAACAGTCGACTGGGTCAAGTCAGTTTCCCATCTCGGAACTAAAAATCTCGACCAGTCACTTGAGGACAGTGTCGGTGTGGCCATCAAAACCGAAAGTGACAAGAAACGTGTAGTAAAGGACATTTTCAACAAGCGATAAGATGATTAATAAAATTGCAAATTTGTCTGCAGATTTAAGAAAGGAGGGTTTGCCTGTAAGTATCCGGTCCACCCAGTCTGCAATGGAAATTTACCAGAATTTGGGTGATGTGGACAGGGACCTTCTGAAAACTGCCCTGCTGGCCGTTTATGTTAAGGACAGGTATGACATTCCAAAATTCCTAAAAATTTTTGACAAGGTATTTGCAGAACCGAAGGCCGAAAAAAAGGCTGTTGAAGACCCGAATAAGGGTAAGGCCTATCGTGGAGCGGGACCTAAATCCAATAAGTATATTATTAAAAAGCAGAATACAATAGGTAAAAGGCTCCAGAAGGAAAGGATAACCAATGAAAAGCTGAAAATGCTTTCAGGCCAGCCGCTTTTGGAGGAGGCCAAAAAGCTTGAACGTGACGGAGAACTGATGAACAGGGATTTGACCAAACTCAACAGGTTCGACCCTAGGATGCTTGAGATATGCCAAAGGTTGGGTAAAAGAATTGCCAACAAGCGTTCAAGAAGGAAGGTTCAGTCAAATTCCCATAAAATCGACATGAGAAGGACCATCCGAGCCAATCTGAAATATGGCGGGGTGCCACTGGAACTTGTAAAGGCAAAGCCAAGGCCTCACAAGAATGAGCATTTGTTTTTAAACGACATCAGCGGATCATGTGAATGGATAAGCAGCTGGTTTTTCATGCTCATGTTTTCAGCACAGACAGCATTCAAGAGGTCACGAACATTCGAATTTGACAACAAGGTTATAGAAACCACAAAGGCCTTAAAAGAGGAATATCTCATTGATTCATTCATCAAGGTCAAGGACATGAGGGTCAAGAACATGATGGTGCACGGAACATCAGACATGTATTCCGCCTTCAAGCAATTCCAGGAAAAGGCAAATATCAACAATAAATCTTATGTCATTATCCTTTCGGACTGCCGTGACTGGGCAGGTCCGAAGGTAGA
Source organism: uncultured Methanobrevibacter sp. (assembly GCF_902788255.1). Taxonomy (NCBI): domain Archaea; kingdom Methanobacteriati; phylum Methanobacteriota; class Methanobacteria; order Methanobacteriales; family Methanobacteriaceae; genus Methanobrevibacter; species uncultured Methanobrevibacter sp. Next base: position 7,686 of record NZ_CADAJR010000041.1, on the reverse strand, counting down.
CGGAATTCCCGCAAGTGTGGGGCTTGTTGAGGAGATGGTGAGGGATTCCAAAAAGGTAATCATCCTAAATCCCGAGGATAGGAACAAATGGGATATTGTGGACAGTTGTGTTTCACTGTATGAGGAGGCCGGCGCACAGATATTTGAAGTCAATACCCTAAATCAGCTGGCGCACTTTGTAGAACAGATGTAGGTAGTAGTATGAAATGCAGTAAATGTGGAAACCCAAAGGTTATTTATAAAAGAGAACAGTCCGGACAGATATTGTGCAAGGACTGCTTTATAGAATCAATTGAAAAGAAAGTTATCCAGACAGTTAAAAAGGAAAAGCTATTGGATAAGGGAGATAAGGTTCTGGTGGCACTTTCAGGTGGAAAGGACAGTGTCACAACACTTCAAATTTTAGATTCATTTCGTCAAAGAAACATAATAGACATCTGTGCGGTTACAGTTGATGAGGGAATTGCCAACTATCGCCAGGAAGGTGTGGACATTGCAAAAAGGCATGCCGAAAGACTGGGAATAGAGCATAAGGTGGTATCCTTAAAGGAAGAATACGGCATAACTCTAGATGAGATAATGCAAAGGCCCAACCATAAGGGGTCATGCACATACTGTGGAGTATTCAGAAGGACAATAATCAACAAGGCCGCACGTGAAATGGGGGCTACAAAAATAGCCACAGGACACAATCTTGATGATGAGGTTCAGGCAATCATGATGAATTATCTGGAAGGAAATACGGATAATCTTCCAAAGCTCGGTGCAAAAACAGAATCAAAGGCTGAAGAGTTCACTGTTAAAATCAAGCCGCTTCGTGAAATTCCCGAACGTGAAATCGGTTTGTATGTGGTTGCAAAGGAACTTGAAGTTCACTTTGACAGCTGTCCGTATGCAATGCAGTCATTCAGGGGTGAAGTCTCAGAGGTATTAAACCAGCTTACAGAAAAGCATCCCACAATAAAATTCTCAACATTAAGAGGATACGATAAGATTAAAAATGTATTGAAGCCCGAAATGCAGAAGGACTATGCCCATGGAAGATGCAAAAGATGTGGCGAGCCGGCTGCAAATGAGCTTTGCAAAGCATGTTCATTTTTAGAGGAATTAGGAGTGTAAAACTATGTCATTCACGTTAAAATATAAAAATTCAGAGGAAAAAAGAGAAATACCAAATGATGATTATTCCATTAAGGATTTATTAAATGAATTGGAGCTATCCGCTCAGACCGTTGTTGCAAAACAGAACGGCGAGCTGGTAATAGAGGATACAGTAATTGAAGAGGATGATGAAATCCAATTGGTTCAGATAATATATGGTGGTTAGATTTGAAGATAAGTTATGAATGTGGGCCATGCTTTTTAAGACAGGCCAGAGAAGCCCTTGATTTATCAACCGATGATGAAAGTTTAAAGATGGAAATCATGGGAGATATTTTCAAGTATTTAAGCACCAACTTTGATGAAAACACCAATTCAAACGGTACCGGTTCCCATATGCACAGGATGATAAGGGAGAAAACCGGATGCTATGATCCTTATTATAAGGAAAAGATTGAAGGAAACGAAATCGCATTGAAATATCTTCCTGAAGTCAAAAGGATTCTGGAAAAGGATGACAGTCTGGAAAACTATGTCAAGATTGCCATTATCGGAAATATCTTGGACTTTGGAGCGTTCACATTGGATGATGATATTGAAAGTGTAATCAGGGATTCTCTTAAAAAGGATTTGACCGTAAAGGACATTGAAGAGTTTGAGCAGTCACTTAAAACAAATGACCGTGTCCTGTATTTGGTTGACAATACCGGAGAGATCGTTTTTGATAAACTGCTTTTAGAAAAAATCAAAGAGTATGATGTGGACATTACAATAGCGGTTAAATCAGTGCCTATTTTAAATGATGCAACCAGAAAGGAAGCCCTTGATGCGGGATTGGATGAGTTTGGTGAAATCGTTGAAATCGGCTGTGGAACTGTAGGTTATGTCGACAGTGAAATTTCAGATGAATTCAGAGAGATTTTCGATTCACATAGGTTTATCATTTCAAAGGGTATGGGTAACTATGAGGGGTTAAGCGAAATTGACCTGTCCTCAAAAGATATATACTTCCTTTTGTGTGCAAAATGCAATACCATATCAAGGGACATCGGTGTTAACCTGCATGATATGCTTCTGTTTAAAAAATAATGTGGTTTTATGATAATAGGTTTCATCGGTTTTGGAAAGGTGTCTCAGAATCTCTTTAAACTAATCCAATCTGAGGATATTGAATTCGTCACATCCTGTGAAAGCAGATCAGCTAAAACCATTGAGGCCATCAAAAAATCAGGTATGGAAATTTTAGACGCCTTTGAAGAAGTTTGTTTAAAATCAGACATTGTGATTTGTGCAACCTCACCAAAAAGCGCCATCCCCATTGCCCGAAAATATGGCGGTAAAGTAAACGGAATATATCTTGACCTGAATAATATTTCACCGGATACCACAATGGAAATATCAGAATATGTTGGAAACCTTGTCGACGGAGCAATTATCGGAAAGATTGATTCGGATAATCCTATATTGTATCTCAGTGGAATGAAAGCTGATGAACTGGAGTTTTTAAACGAGTATATTCACACAAGGGTTATCAGCAATAAATTGGGTGACGTCAGCACTTTAAAAATGCTTAGAAGTTCATATACAAAAACCCTGTCTGCACTCCTAATCGAATCATGGCAGCTTGCAAAGGACAGGGGCCTTGAGGATGAATTCTTTGAAATATTGGCCCTGACTGAAGGGGATGAATTCAGGGAGAAATCCCTGTCAAGAATAAAAAACACATTGAACAGCTCCAAAAGAAAATCAGAAGAGTTGGATGAAATAATAAATTGTTTTGGTGACAGTGAGTTGATAATGGTTAAGGCGGCATTAGACAAGCTCAGCCAATGACCACATTAACCTTAAAACCTTTTTTAGCTTTTTTTATGCTTCCGGAAACCGGAATGAAATGGGAATCCATGATGTATCTGAGATAAGTCACGTCCCTTGCAGGCAGTCTCAGGTTGGTTTTAATCTTTTTGCCTTCGCTTTTAAACTGTACGGATATCTTCCCGTTTTTGTCAACATAGAGGTCGGTATTCAAACCCTCTTTTGTGATTTTGGTTTCAAAACGGGTCAGGTTCAGTCCGGCTTCAATGTTTAGCGGTGGAGAATCAACGGTGATGTTCTCGCTTCTGAACTTGTTGTTTGCATCCCTTGCGCTTATTCCCTTTTCGCCTTCGCATGCAACATACCATGCACGGTCAATCACTCGCTGAACCTTCTGGTTGTCGGGAATGACGCCCTGGGATTCATAGCTTTCCATCAATTCCATCACTTCAGTTTTTGTAACGTCCATTTCAATGGAGCTGATTGCAAGTCTAGTCATTACCGGTCCGTAGTCTGATCTTCTAAAGACTGCCCAGATTGATTCGGGGTCACGATAGACTCTTCTTTTTATAATTTCGTTTATGGTATTTCCGTTAAGGTATGCAATCTTTTCAAGGTTTCCGCGGGAATAGGTATTCATTCGCTTATAGATGTCCGCCCAGTTGCGCTCGCCAGGACATCTTCCCTCATCTATTTCTCTCTGCAATATCTCAACGGTAGTCTTTGGAAGCAATTTTTTAACATCGTCGGTCATGATCATGTCATTATCGATTATTGATTGTCTGATCAGTCTTCCGGAGTACTTGTCCTTATCAAATTCCTTTACAACATGATAGTTAAGTTTTGAACCAAGAAACTCATTTATGGCATACCATCGAATTTCATTACGGTTGGTATAGCTTTTGGGCATTCCGACAAAGTTGCCCTCATCGATGAACTTCTGCGCCTTTGACTTGATTTCATCCAGACTGATGCTGGCGGAGGTAATGTAGTCGGTCACGCCGTCGTCAATCATCTGCTTGAGCCTGATTGGAACACTGTAGGACAATACCAGACGGTGATGCAGGCCTTCAAATGATTTTACCTCGTCCGCTCCCAAGGCCAACGCCATTTTGCTTCTTGCATCAAAATCAACAAAAAATGGGGCATGGTTTGCACTGAATCCCTTATTCAAATAAACGACAAGCTTTTTGTTTTCCCTGTCAGCCAGCTTTCTGGCTTCCTTAATCAATTTTTCATGACCCTTGTGTACAGGATCAAAATCTGCACTGATTGCTATCAAAATAAACACCAAAAAAAGAAAGTTATTGGACAGCTATTAACTGTCCATCAATTTTAAAACACCAGAAATTACTAACCATGTTCCGATTAATATGCCCAATATGACTGGGTCTGAAACATATGTTCCAATTACTATGTATAATAAACCCAGCACAATACCTGCGATTCCTATGTAGAATCCGAATCTGGATTGGCGGTTATTGATTAATGAGACAAGTCCCACAAGAATCAGCATTATTCCCGCAAGGTATAATGTAATCTGGGCCAAAAATCCAAGTGTTGCCGGGTTGAAAATTAAAAGTATGCTTAAAAACAGCAGTATAACTCCCAACACCATGTCCAGTATGGCACCGTTTCTGTTGTAATCCATTATTGCCACTCCGACGACAAGCATATAAATGGAAATTAACAGGACGGATAAACCGATTAAATCAGCAACTCCAATAATTCCCATAATAGGGAATGTGATAATAATCAATCCAAGAATTATAGCCAGTAAACTAATAAATTTACTTTTCATATTTTCCTCCTAGTAAATATTTAATTTTGTTAATATATTAATATAATGGGATATGCTTGATGCCAACAGTTGAAGATGTCATGTCGCTGTTTTCAACTTCGGCTTTCCATTCGCTTTTGCACTCACAGTCATACTCAATCTTTGTTTGTGTAAGATTGTTTGCAATAATCATATGTTTCAGGTCTTTATTGCATTTCTTGCAGTTGTACGGCCCACGTCTTGAACCAAAACCTGAAGTGTCGAGCAGTGCAGGTATATCAATTTCATCACGAACGGTATTTATTATCTCAATGCAAGACCAGATCCAAGGTGGTTGGTATGCGCCTTTTCTCCAGAACCTTTCGATTACAGTTCCCCCATGAATGGTTGCAGGACAGAATGACAGCCTGTTGACGCCAACTGACTCACAGTAATGTGCGGTTTCGGTTGCCTCAGATATTGCCTGCGCTTCAGATACAAGTATAGGCTTTACAAAAATATACGCCTTTGACTTTAGGTTGTAACCTTTTGTTTTTGAGAGGTCCTGCATTAGCTTGACCGCATTTTCAAAGTCATCACGTGTAAATCCCTTGTTTATCTTTTTCAATCTGGTGTAGTCATTTGATGTCTCAAGGCCTATGCTCACTTCAAACAATGTGTCTCCTATTATTTCAAATATCTCGTCAAGATATTCTTCCTTGACATATTCAGGTCTTGACTCCACAATGATTTCTGTGACATTGCCTAAGTTAACTAATGTCTTTAGTATCTCGTCACGGGCATCCCTTGGAAGTTCGTATGGATTTAGGAAACTTCCTGATGCAAAGAGTTTAACTGAAATCTTGTCCTCTTCAGATATTGGATGTCTTGAGAGGTGTTCATGGAATATTTTTAGGATAGTGTCTGTGTCTATAGGTTCAAGGGTACAGTCTGAAACATAACTGCACATAGTACATCCGCCACTGTCTCCTAGTGCCCATGCACAACCCGGTGTCGGAAGGATGATGAACAGTGTCTTTGCAATTCCATCATATGTCAGATCATCATTATACCAGCTTGCACCAACCTGCTCTGGTGTTTTGGGATCTTTTCGCTCGAAAGCTTTTTGTCGAATTTCTTTAGTTAAGTTTTCAATTTCCATTATAATATTATTAGTCTTATATTATAATTAAAATTTTGTTAAAAAATAGTTGTTATTAATTTGTGTGTAATGGTCTAAAAAAATAAAAAAGGAAAAGAAAGCAAGTTTAGAAACTTGCGATTACGTCTCCTAATAATTTGATGGATTCTGCTACGTCTTTTCCGACAGGTGATCCTGCTACGTATTGAGTTACGCCCATTTCAGCTAAGCCTTCAATTTTAGGGATGAACTCATCAGGAGTACCACATACGGAGAATGCGTCTAAAGCTTCATCGGTTACAGCACCAATAGCTCCACCGAAGTCACCGCTTCATCGGTTACAGCACCAATAGCTCCACCGAAGTCACCTTTAGCTAAGAATGCACCCATTTGTTCGTTGAATCCTTCAGGTAATCCGTGTCTTTCAATAACTGGAGCAGGGGAACCTGCTGCAATGAAAGCAACTACGATTTTTGCTGCGTTTTTAGCTGCTTCGGAGTCAGCACCAATGGAGGTTGCAGTGTATGCACCTACGTCAAATGCTTTGTCTCCGCCTGCTGCTTCGATACCTTTTTTGATCATAGGCATAGCAGCTTCGTAATCTTTAGGGTTGGAAGCGTTAATTAATACACCGTCTGCGATTTCTCCAGCGGTTTCTAACATTTTAGGTCCTTGAGCACCCATGTAAATAGGGATGTGTTCTTGAACAGCTTTTGCTCCACCTAATGCTGCACCAGCTTCGGTTTTTTCTCCAGCTAATAAAGTGTTAATGTCAGCGATTGCTGCTTTAATAGTGGATACAGGTTTTTCCCAAGCGATTCCTAAAGCATCAAATGTTGCTTTGTCACCAGGACCAATACCGAAGGTTGCTCTTCCTTCTGAAATTTCGTCAATAGTTGCGATAGCGGAAGCGGAAATTGCAGGGCTTCTTACGTATGGGTTGGTTACACCAGGACCCATTTTAATGGTTTCAGTTGCGGATGCAATTAATGCTAAGGTTTCGTATACGTTTTTATTGTTGTAGTGGTCTGTGATCCATGCGTATTCAAAACCGACGTCTTCTGCTAATTTTACTAAGTCTACTAATTCATTTAATGGTATTTGTGGTACGAATTCTATACCGAACTTCATATTTTATCACCAATAATATTTTAGGTATTCCTATATATAAAGTAATTTTTATTTGAATTAGATAGAAAATTTTAAATATCATTTATGTTTTTCTTACTTTGAGGTTTTAATAAAACATCTTGTATTACAAAAAATATTTTTTGTATTACTTACTTTGTTTGGATGGAGTCAAATAAATTTTGAAAAATTTGTTTTATAAAACTCTTAATATTAATGTTAATTAAGCATTTATATATCATAAATTTTCTTATATCTAATCTTATCTATTTTTATGAATTTATTTGATTTTAAAAATATTATTGCAATGTTTTTTAATTGAATTTGTTAGTGAAAGTTCCGTCTCTATTAAATGTGCTATGTGTTTTATGGCGATGACCTAAGTATTATTGTATATTACAATTCTTACTATGATGGTTGCTTTTCCGCATGTAGCTATAAATTATCATATTTATTGTATTAATTAAATTTAATATCATGAATGTGCTTTGTGAGTACCTGAGTTTTTCGGGTATGATGTAAGTTTTGTAGATGTGGTGAAATTTGATTATAGAAACTTTTATATCAAATTTTTATGTATTAATACTCGTCTATATTTTTTTAGCGTACTTCATAATACTTTATACTTATTATGTCTGTTATGTGATTCAATTCTGTTTGATCCTGGCAGATGTTACTGCTATTGGGATTCGATTAAGCCATGCAAGTCGAACGAGTTTAGGCTCGTGGCGTACGGCTCAGTAAC
>NZ_CADAJR010000040.1 GCF_902788255.1 uncultured Methanobrevibacter sp. | reverse complement strand
AATATATTAGAAAACAACACCTATATAAAGAAAGTGAGAGAGCATTTGAAAACTAATCATTTCAAATGAAAATTATTAATTAAATTATATTACTTTTCTCGTTGCCGTTCAATATACTGGCGAATAGTATCAAATATTTTGCTCCACCAGTTGTTGTAATAAAAATAACCTGTTTTCCAAAAAGCACTTTTCCACAAACTCTTTTTTTTATAACTGGATATTGTTTTTTAATCATTCTACTACTTGCACTTTTATAAAGAATTAATATAATTTAACCAAATTTGTACTTGGTTTAGCTTCAAATAAAATATGAATATGATCAACCTCCCAATTCGCTTCTTTAACTACAATACCATATTTAAAGCCAATATTTTTAAAAATAACCATAAGGGAATCAAAAATATCCTCATTAATAACCTTTCTACGATATTTAATCACCAATACCAAGTGATAGGTTAATATGTATACTGAATGTTGATTCCTATTCAAATTACTGCTCATAATAATTATTATAAGAAAATAACTCTTTAAAAATTAATAAAAGAATAGTATACCCAACTTGCAATTCATCCACAACTTACAGAAGTTGTGGTATTCTTGCATCATTAAGATAAAGTGACATTAATATTTACTTGTATTTGGTAATCAAATACAAAGTTCTTTTTTGGTTTGAACTTAGAATTTAAGGGAAAGATTTGTCATTGTGTCTTTCCCTTTTCAATTAAAATAGGAAATAAGGGTTATTCCCTATCACTTAAAAGTTCGCCAGCCACACCAATACTTTCCTTAGGATATGCCTGAACCAGAACTGTTATAGCTTCAATAGGCAAATCATAAGCCTCAGCTACAACTTCAGATACTTTTTTTACCATTTCACGTTTCTTTTCTACACTAATTCCGTCGTTTCCACCTATTGTAATTACTGGCATGTTATCACCATTTAATTATATTAAGCAAATTAGATATATATTTTATTAAAGGTGTTTTTATGCTCGGTGAAAAAGAATTAGTCAAACTGTTTCCGGACTTCAAGGACCTGGTGCAGCCATCAGGAATCGATTTGGAACTGGATAAGATTTACATACAAAAGACTCCAGGCTCTCTTATTGACAATGAAAAGACATTGCCTGAATTAGAGGAGCTTGAAGGGGAAGTCTATACCCTAAAACCTCATACTGCATATCTTGCAAGTATCAAAAGGAAAATCAAGATTCCAAAAGGATATACAATGCTGTATCTGCCCCGCTCAACACTGCTGAGGTCATTCGTATCGGTGCAGACCGCAGTTGGAGATCCAGGCTTTTACGGAACACTCATGTTTATGATATACAATCACGGTGAGTTTGAATACAAAATCAAATCCGGAGACAGAATCGCACAGGCAGTAGTATTTCCTGTTGAAGGATCAGGGGAATACGACGGCTCCTATCAGGAGGAAGAAGAGTGAACGTTGCAGACAGGATAGTCAGCATTCTTGAAGAGGAGGGACTGACTACAGTTTTCGGCATTCCGGGCGAGCAGATAATGCCTCTCTATAAGGCCCTATCCACTTCCGGTGTTACACACATCTTAACACGCCATGAACAGGCGGTGGCACATGCTGCAGACGGATATACAAGATCAAGCGGAAAGATTGGAGTGTGCATCACAACCGCTTCACCTGGAGCCTTAAACACTACCATGGCATTGGCCACAGCATTCAAGGACAATGTACCGATGCTTGTTTTGACTGGAGACAATGAGCTTAAGCATCGTGGAAGCGACTATTTCCAGACCACTCCTCAGTTTGAAATCTTCCAACATATCACACAATCATCATACAATCCCCTGAACGGTACCGAAGCGATGTATGTGTTGCGTGCGGCCATTTATGAGCTTAAAAACAATCCGAAGGGTCCGATTCACATAAACCTTGCAAAGGACATACTTTTGAGTGAAAAATTCGATGACTTTGATTTGTGCTATCTCTGCGAGGATGACATGTCCAACCTCTCAAAGGCACAGGAGCTGATTGACAATGCCTCAAAACCGTTGTTCATACTTGGTGCGGGGGCAATCTCTCATGCGGAAAATATCAACAGGATAGTGGAAGAGTATCAAATTCCGGTAACCACAACGTTTCACGGCAAGGGAATAGTTTCAGAGGAAAACCCTCTGAATCTTGGGCTATGCGGAATACGTGCAAATCCACGCTCAAAATACGCACTTGAAAACGCTGACTGCATAATTGGATTGGGAATCAAGGCAAGTGAAAGGACACTTCCTGAAATTCCGGACAATTTCATTCATGTAAACATCAATAGGGATGTTCTGGTTGGGGATTATCCGATTCATGGCAAGGTCATGGATTTCATTTTCCAGACCAAATTCAAAAAGGCGGACTGGATTGGCGAACTCCTTGACATTGACGATACATATCCTCTTGAGGGTCTGGATGATGATTTAAAGCCGCAATCAGCGATAAAACGCATTCTGGATAAGTTTGACAATAACATTATCGTTTCCGATGCGGGATCACACACCACATGGACAACACTTTTGAAAAAGTCCCTAAAGCCAAGGCAATTGCTCTTTTCAGGAGGCCTTGCTCCAATGGGATACGGCGTACCGGCAGCCATCGGTGCGGCCATTGCCACAAACGAGCAGGTGATTGTCATAAACGGTGATGGGGATTTCCAGATGAACCTTCAGGAACTTGCAACAATAAGGGAAAACGACCTTGACGTTATAGTGTTCATTTTAAACAATTCCGAATATGGAATCATCAGGCAATGGCAGGAGGATTTCTATGATATGGATGCATATCAGGTCAAACTCAAAAATCCTGATTTCATAAAACTCGCTTCAAGCTATGGAATTGATGCTGTGCGTGTAGACAATTTGGATGATTTGGAACTGGTATTGGATAAGAATCTTAAAGGACCATTGGTTGTTGAGGTCATTGTTCAACGTGAGAACATTCCCCTTCCGGAATAGTTTTCACATATTCCTTAATTATTTCGTCTATATTTTCAACTTCGTCTAGGGGTGCGAAGTAATATTCATCGTTTTCTTTATATATTATTCCAAGCGGCGCTATTTCTGTTGAGACAATGCTGTTTCTCATTATATTAATTTTTGATTCAAAGGCAAATGTTAATCCATAAATTTCCTTGAATTCAATCTTGACGTCTTGGCTGATTTCAAATATTTCCCTTAACTCATCAAAAATATCATCGCTCATCCAAAACACCTCTGATTAATTTTCTGACATCTTCCTTTAAAATCAGTCTGATTGTAGGAATCAGGAGTTTCAGCGGATATATTTCAACTTCATTCTCTCCTTTGGCATCGAGTTGGCTTCCTTTAAATGACGGTTCGGCACTTAGGGCCAGGTTTTCATGCATCGGGTTTATGATTGAGAGAAGTCCCCAGATGATTCCGATATATTTTCCGGTATCTGCAAAACTGTCCATTCCAAATATGAGATGGTTTTTGACTTTTGTTACTTTGATGATGTTCAATGCGGATTTCAGATAATCCAGAAGGTCTTCAAGGCAGGGTTTGGCCAAGTTTAATATCTTTTTGAAGTCCTTTTCCTTTTTTTCATCATCTTTTTTGTCATCTTCGTCTGCATTGTCATTCTGTGATGGAAATTGGCGTGAGTAGACTTTGATTTTTTTTAAAATAAGTATTTTCAGACATCCTTTAAATTCACTATCTATTTTATTGTACTCAAATGTTATCTTAATGCCTATTATGAGTAAAATAATAATAAATAAGATGATTATTAGTATAATCATCCCCAGGATGTTTAACATATAGTGAATTCCTATTCTTGATCGTCAGCTGTACTGAATTCAGGTTCTATGTATTCACTTTCATCGTAGTATTCAGCGCCACCTTGCTGTGACTCCAAAAAGCTTTTTACAAGGTCGGTAACGATGAGTCCGATATCGGAAATCGCCTTGTTGGTTTCGGTTCCTTTACTTAAGTCAAGTACGCGCACTCCTTCGGCATCATTTCCTTTTTTAGGTATCATAACCATGGATATAGGTTCCACTCCGGCACCTGCTCCTGCGGCGTCACTGCCTTCAGTACCTAATATGTTTTCTCCAGCTCCAAAACCTACTCCCATTTTCATTACTGGTATTAGAACTTTATCTTCGGTTTCTATCGGTGTGCCTATTACATTGTCCACGTTGATCAATTTACGCAATTCTTCAACAGTTGTTTTAATATTTTCTGACATTGTTTCACATCCTTATTATTGATATTATTTTTTGCATTATTGTTTTAAATAATTTTACTTTACTTTCAGAGTATTACTTTTTTTAATGTTTAGACATAAGTTTCAAGTGTAAGTTATAAGGTATAAGTGGAGTTTTCGAGAGGTGCATTTCAAGTGTAACATATAAGTTATAAGTTCTAATACACAAGATTGAGACATGCATTTCAAGTGTAACATATAAGTTATAAGTTCTAATACACAAGATTGAGACATGCATTTCAAGTGTAACTTTTCACTTATAACTTATCATAACATGATAATCACAAAAATATTTCACATGCTTTTCAAAAAAAGATGAGTTATAAGTTATAACTACAAAATTTAATAAAAAAAGAAAAAATCAGAATCATAAGTATGATTCTGTAATTGATGAAACACCAGCGCCTGCATCGTCGATTACGCCTAAGCCTTTTAAGGTCATACCAATTGCTGCAAAGGTTTGAACAAGTTCTTTGTAGGAAATTGTACCCATGTGACCGATTCTGAAGATGTTTCCTTTAAGGTGGTCTTGACCTCCTGCTAATTCAACACCGTATTTGTCACGTGTGGTTCCTCTGAACTCTGCATCGGTAACTCCTTCAGGCATTTTAACAGCGGTAACTGTAGCGGATGAAACAGCTTCATCAGCGAATAATTCTAAACCTAAAGCTTTGACAGCTGCTACACTTGCTTTAGCTGCTTTGTGGTGACGTGCAACCCTGTTGTCAAGTCCTTCTTCCATAATTATTTTTAAAGCTTCATTCATTGCATAAGTGAGTGAAACTGATGGAGTGTATGGAGTTTCAGGAGGCACTTTGCTTCCGCTTTTTCTTGCAGCTTTAAGGTCAAGGTAGAAAGTGTTGGTTTCAACTTTGTCGACTGCAGCCCATGCGTCGTCACTTAATGTGATTGCGCCCATTCCAGGCGGTGCAGCGATACATTTTTGAGATCCGGTAAGACAAACGTCAATTCCGAACTTGTCAACGTTTACTTCATCACCAGCAAGGGATGAAACGGTGTCCACAATGTATAATGCGTCATAGTTTTTCATTACTTTACCGATTTCTTCAATAGGTGCAGCTACACCTGTTGAGGTTTCGTTGTGGATAACACTTACAGCTTTGATGTCTTCGTCAGCTTCGAGAGCTTCTTCGATAGCTTGAGGTGTTACTGCAGTTCCCCATTCAACTGCTAATTCCTGTGCGTCGATTCCATGAGTTTGCGCAATTTTCATGAATCTTTCACCGAATTTTCCACCTACAACATTTAACATTTTTTCACCTGGTGCTACAGTGTTGGCAATACCTGCTTCCATTGCTGCAGTTCCAGATCCAGTTAATAAATAAGAGTCATTTGAGGTTTGGAAAACTTTACTCATTAATTCAGTAGTTTCAGTTAAAATTTCACCATATTTAGCTCCTCTGTGGTTAACAACAGCCTGTGACATTGCATTGAGTACTCTTGGGGGTACTGTTGTTGGTCCAGGAAGCATTAATAAAATATCGTTCATTAAATATCCTCCAATTTTCTAGAAAATTGGCTTATTTTAAGCCATTTTTATTTTTGATTTTTATACTTATTAAATATTTTTAATATGTAGATTATTCAAAATTTTTGAACAAATTCCTGTCAAATTATGTAATTGTATAATTTAGTAGCATATTTTTTACTAACTGTTTAAATACTCTCGTAACTAATATATTACTATGCAATTTAGTGGGGAGGAATTGACCCTGAGGAGGGTCTTCAACTATGTTTTCGGGCTGTATCTGATTACGCTGGGGGTTGCGTTTTCAATAAAATCAGGTTTGGGCTCAGCGCCGGTAAGCTCAATACCATATGCCATGAATCTTATCTGGGCAGTGGAGATAGGCATTGCAACATTCATATTCCATGCGATACTTGTGGCAATGGAGTTGGCATTGCTTAGGGGCGACTTTAAGAGGAAACATTTCCTTCAGGTATTTGTAGGAGTATTGTTTGGGGCATTTACAAGCTTTTCAGTAGCTCTCATGTATTTCATTCCTCCTGCAGACAATCTGATTTGGGCCTTTGTTATGACTGTGCTTTCAATATTTCTCATAGCGTTGGGCCTCTTTTTCTATGTTCCGACAAATCTGATACCTCTATCGGTGGAGGGCGTTACACAGGCCATTGCAATAGTTACAGATAAGCCTTTTCCAACAATCAAGGTGTATTTTGACATATGCGTTGTCTCAACAGCCTTGATTCTGAGTTACGGATTTTTGGGCCAGTTTGGAAGTGTTGGAATCGGTACAATACTCGGGGCGCTCTTTATCGGTACAACCGTCAGGTATATCCACAAAATCTATGGGCACTTCACAGGTGAGGACGTGGATTTAAAAAAGATGTAAGATATATATTATAATATGATTAAAAGAATTGGATGTTTTGTAATAGGACTTTTCATAATGTCTCTTGGAGTGGCGTTTTCAATCGTTTCAACACTTGGAACAACTCCAATAAGCTCAATATCATATTCTCTGGCATTGATAACAAACATAAACATTGGAATAACCACATTCATATTCAATGCCGCACTGATTCTGATCCAATTTCTTATTTTGAGAAAAAGATTCCACAGAAAAAGGCTGTTGCAGCTGATAAACTGCGTTCTTTTTGGATATTTCACTGATCTGGCACTTTATATTGTTGGTTTCATACCATTTGACTCATCAATTCTGATGTGTACAGCATTTCTGATTGCAAGCATCTTTTTAACCGCTCTTGGAATATTCATCTATATGCCTGCAAACATTGCTCCGCTTCCGGGAGAGGGGTGCGTCGAATCAGTTGCAATCGTTACAGGCTGGAGATTTTCAACAATAAAGATTGGCTTTGACGCCGCAATGGTGATAATTTCCCTTATAATGTGCGGCCTTTGGTATACAAACATTTTAGGCGCTGTAAACGTCGGAACCATAATTTCAGCATTCATGGTCGGATTCACATTAAGGCAAATCAACAACCTTTATTCAAGAATCACCGGCCACGAGGTCAATGTTGTAAACAAAAATTAACAGCAGAACAATAATAAATTATTTAACAAATCAAAGGCTAAAATTATTACAGTGAGGTTTAAATATGGAATTTGGACTATGGGAAAAATATTATAAAGAGATTCTTGATGACTTCGGATTTTCACGTGAAAATGATGAGAAATCCGCAAAGCTCCTGGATGAAATCCTTTCAACTGAAGGATGCCTGACCCTTGAGGATTTAAAAGGGTTTGTGGACTTTTCAGACAAGTTCATCGTATTCGGCGCAGGTCCGTCACTAAAAGAACATGTGAAGTTTTTAATGGAAAACTATGATTTAAAGGATTATGTTCTGGTTGCAGCCGACGGTGCAACAACAGCTCTTGTTGAAGAAAGAATTGCGCCGGACATAGTGGCTACAGACCTTGACGGAAACCTTGACGACATACTATTGGCCAATTTCAGGGGAGCAAACGTTGCAATACATGCCCATGGGGACAATATGGACAAGATTGCCAAACTGACACCATTCTTTACAAGCGTATTGGGCACCACACAATCACAGCCTGTCGGAAACCTCTACAATTTCGGAGGATTTACAGACGGCGACCGTGCAATGTTTTTGGCTGTGGCTTTGGGTGCAGAGGAAATCACCCTTGCGGGCATGGACTTTGGAGACATTGTAACCAGATATTCTCGTCCGAACATTGAAACCGAGATTGCCCAGGCCGATGACTTCAAAAAGAAAAAGCTGGGTTATGCCGAGAAGTTCGCCCAGTGGATAGAGGACAATGAAAATGTTGTCATAAAGAATCTTTGTGAATAAAAATTGTTTTATAATATAATATGTATAATATGATATTATGGGAATCGAAGATATTTTAATGTCAGATGAAAGTCTTTTTCAAAACATAAATGCTTTTGATCCAGATTACTTTCCTCCAAATTTCAATTACAGAGACACACAAATGGAAGCTTTGGCAATGTCTATAAGGCCGGCTTTAAGGGGAGGTCAACCATCAAACGCAGTTGTTTTAGGCTCACCGGCAACAGGAAAAACAACATCAATAAGAAAGGTATTCGAACTGGTCGAGAAGAGTTCAGATAAGGTAGTATGCCTGTACATCAACTGTCAGCTGCACACCACACGATTCGGAATCTTTTCACAGATATACAAAAAGCTGTTCGGCCACATTCCGCCTGAAACAGGAGTGCCATTTTCAAGGATATATGACCAGATAATGAAGGAACTCCAGAAAAAGGAAAAGGCGCTTGTAGTTGCGCTGGATGACATTAACTACTTGTTCCAATCAAAGAATGCAGATAAGGTTGTTTATGATTTGCTCAGGGCATATGAGGAATATCCTGGAGTAAAGGCATCCATCTTTGCAATAATGTCTGATTTGGAATTCAAATATTCCTTCGATAAAAATGTAAATACCGTATTTATTCCTCAGGAAATTCTATTCCCATTATACACTTATTCTGAAATTGAAGGAATCTTGCGAGACCGTGTAAAGGCAGGATTTTTCCCGAATGTTTTATCCGATGAGATACTGGAACAGATTGCCATGTACACTGAAGAAAACGGTGACTTGAGAGTGGGAATCAACCTTTTGAGAAGCTGCGGAAATATCGCTGAGGCCGATGCAAGCCGTGAAATAACTCAAGTTCACTTCGAAAAGGCTCTGGAATCCCTGGTGTCTGTCAATATTGTCGAATCATTGAAATCATTGAACGATTCTGAAAGATACATTCTAAGGATGGTTGCGGATAACGAGGGCATGTACAATGCCGGTGAACTGTCCAAAATATTCAAGGAAAAAACAGGATCAAGCTACGCATCATTCAACCGTGCGCTTGACAAGTTGGAGTTCGTAAGATTGGTTGATACAAAATATACAGGAAAAGGGGTTAAAGGAAATGCCAGAGAAATTATATTGCGTTTCAACCCCGATGATTATGCCATCTAGTTTTCCTGTAAACGGGAAATTAGTTTCTGTTAACATTAGAGTATTTTGCATGGTATGCTCATAGTCTAATGTGCAACTAAAGGGTTTGGCATTGTAAAATAAGACTTCAGTTTAGATTACTGGAGCTTGAGCTGCTACAACAGAAATAACAGATAAAAGTAATGCTGCTATTACTACAAGCACTACCATGCAAGATTGAATATCTAAATTACTGTACATTATTTCGTCTTTCATTGAACTTTTTTTTCTTAAATCAACTTGAATTGTGGTGTCATTATTACCTATCATTTTAATCACTATATTAAAGTTGTAAAAAGTACATATATAAGCAAAGAGTGAGAGCATTTGGTAATCAATAATTTGAGGTAAGGTCATGAAAAGCTATGAATATTTTGAAGCAACAGCCGACATTGGACTTAAGGCATATGGTAAGGATATAAATGAGGCATTTGAAAATGCGGGACTTGCAATTTTTAATATAATTTCTGACACCTCTGGTATTGGCGCTTTAAGGGAAATCGAATTTGAGGTTACCTCAGAGGACGAAGTGTCACTTCTTTATGATTATTTGGAGGAATTGCTGTTTTATCATGAAATTGAGTTCATGTTATTTTCAGAATTTCATGTCAAAATCGATGAAAACCTGCACCTTGAAGCCAAGATAGTCGGTGAGGAGATTGACTGGGACAAGCACGAAAGAAAAAGCGAAATAAAGGCAATAACCTTTCACAAGATGGAGGTTAAAAAAACCGACCATGTTGAAGTTCAGGCCATTGTGGATTTATAGAAAATCTTCAACAAATAATTTATATCATATCAACCATATTCATTATTATGAAAAGAACTAAAACGATTTCCAGAAATTTTGAAATGATTGTGGGTGCTTTAGGTTCCATAATCGGAATATTTTCCGGATCATTTTTAATATTTTTAGAAAACCTTAAAATTGCACACGCTCCCTTTTTGGGAATAATTGCTATTGCGGCTTCAGTTTTGGGAATACTTTCAACATATTATGTCAGAAAGAACTCTGAAATTGCAGGTGTAGGATTTATTGTAGCAACAATGTTTGTAATTGTAGGTTCAAACCATATAAACATAATAAGTGCAATATTTCTGCTCATTGCCGGAATATCAGCTCTTTTTAGAAAATAATTTTTTACCCAAACCTTATTTAAACACCACCAATATATATTTAAACATAATATTTTTGTGATACTATGAGCATTAAAGATGAAATTAAGAAAGTTAGAGATAACGTTTATGAAATCCCAGGATCTTACAACAAATCTATGAGGGCTTCTGGAAGGTTTTACATTGCAGATGAATACTTCGATGATTTGGAGGAAGGCGCTATCGAACAGATTATTAATGTGGCTTGCCTTCCGGGTGTTCAAAGATATTCAATAGGACTGCCGGACATCCATTTCGGTTACGGTTTTCCTATCGGAGGAGTTGCAGCATTCAGCCTAAGGAATGGTATTGTATCTCCTGGAGGAGTCGGATTCGACATCAACTGTGGAGTAAGGCTGATTAAATCCAATCTGACCGTTGAAGACATTGAAGACCACCTTGACGAGCTTACCGAAAAGCTTTTTGAAAACATTCCGTCAGGTGTTGGAAGCAAAGGTAAAATCAGGCTTGAAAAGGATGAAATCAACGATGTTCTGGATTACGGTGCCGAATGGGCTGTCAAAAACGGTTACGGATGGGAAGAGGACCTTGAAGTCCTTGAGGAAAACGGAAGAATGGTTGATGCTGATTCAAGCATCGTATCCGATAAGGCCAAAAAAAGAGGTATTCCACAATTGGGTTCCCTCGGTTCCGGTAATCACTTTTTGGAGGTTCAGGTTGTAGATGAGGTCTATGATGAGCATGTCGCAGAGGTCTACGGACTTGAAAAGGGCATGATTGTAATCATGATTCACTCAGGCTCACGAGGATGCGGACACCAGATATGTTCAGATTACCTGAGGATTATGGATAAGGCTTACAAGAAATATAAAGTCAATATTGCAGACAGGCAATTGGCTTGCGCTCCATTGGATTCCAAGGAAGCTCAAAACTACATTCAGGCAATGGCTGCAGCTGCAAATTACGCATGGGCAAACCGTCAGATGATGACCCATTGGGTGCGTGAAACATTTGAGGATGTTTTAGGCAAATCCGCCAAGGATATGGAAATGGATATAGTCTATGACGTTGCGCATAACATCGCTAAAATGGAAACTCATAAGGTCTTCAATCGTGAAGAGGAACTGCTGGTTCACCGTAAGGGTGCAACACGTGCATTCGGACCTGGAAGGGAAGAGGTTCCGGAAAAATACAGGGAAGTCGGACAGCCTGTCTTAATCCCGGGTACAATGGGAACTGCTTCATATGTATTGTGCGGTACTGAAACTGCAATGGAAGAGACTTTCGGATCCACCGCACACGGTGCGGGACGTATCCTTTCACGTTCCAAAGCCAAAAAGAACTATGATGCTGATGAAATCACTGAAGACTTACAGTCAAAGGGCATCAAGATCAAGGCTACAAGCAAACATGTGATTGAAGAGGAAGCTCCTGGCGCATATAAGGACGTTGACTCAGTAGTCAGGGTATCTGACAGTACAGGTATTGCCAAGCTTGTGGTTAAGGTTAAACCGCTATCAGTTTGCAAAGGTTAGATTCACATGATTGGTATAATTGGCGGCAGTGGAGTATATGAAATCACCGAAAAGGCTGATTCCTGCGAGATTAAACTTGTCAAAACAGACTATGGTGACGTTGAGGTGTCACTTCTTGACATTTCCGGCAAGAAGGTGGCATTCATACCTCGTCATGCTGCGGGACATTCCATTCCACCGCATAAAATCAATTTCAGGGCAAACATTGACGCATTGAAAAATGTTGGTGTTACAAAAATCATCGCAACAAATTCCGTAGGCTCAATGAACACTGACCTGCCTCCGGGTTCATTTGTAATTCCTGATGATTTTCTTGATTTTTCACAGGATAGGGTTAAAACTTTCTATGAAGATAAGGTCGTACATATAGATGTAACCGAACCATATTGCCCAACTTTGAGGGATATTTTGGACAAGTCAGGTGATGTTATTCTTGGAGGCACATACGTCTGCACTGAAGGTCCTAGATTCGAGACTCCGGCAGAGATTAAGATGTTCAAGATGCTTGGAGGGGACCTTGTGGGAATGACAGGCGTTCCGGAAGTTACCCTTGCACGTGAAAGGGAAATCTGCTACAATTCAATATGTATCGTGTCCAATTACGCTTCAGGAATCTCCGAAAGTGAGCTGACAATTGATGAAGTCTTTGAAATGGTAAAGGAAAAGGAAGCAGACCTACTTGAATTGATATATAATTTCATAAAGAATGTTGATGAGTCACAGGATTGCATGTGCAATCATGCATTGGACGGTGCTGAAGTATAATGTATTATATAATATAAGGGGGATGTGATTTAATGCGTTTGGCTGTAGTATCAAGTGATGGTGAAAATGTTGACCTTCACCTCGGCAGGGGAAAATCCGTATATGTCTAT
Source organism: uncultured Methanobrevibacter sp. (assembly GCF_902788255.1). Lineage (NCBI taxonomy): Archaea > Methanobacteriati > Methanobacteriota > Methanobacteria > Methanobacteriales > Methanobacteriaceae > Methanobrevibacter > uncultured Methanobrevibacter sp. The sequence goes on along the minus strand of NZ_CADAJR010000040.1, from coordinate 1,960 downwards.
GACTATGGGGATGAGCTGGAATTTGTTGAGAGAAGAGACATTGAAATTGCAGATGATGCAAAACATCAGGGTGGAAAGGTAATAAAGACCTGTAGTGACTGTGATGTTTTAATTTGCGTTCAATATGGATTCAAATCAAAAATCAAAGCTGAAGATGCTGGAATCAAGCTTGTGATGGATGAGGGTCCTATTGATGATGTTCTCAAAAGATACATTGATCATGTTAATTTCATGAAAAATTAACATTTTCATTCTATTATTTTTCTACATTTTTGTTGCAAAAATATATTGTATCTGTTTTTCAACTTTATTGTAACTTTTTTTAAAACGTTTTTCCAATCTTTATTTTTGATTTAGGCTTCAGAAATCTTTTTTAGTAGAAACTTATTATTTTGTTTTGATAAATTATTATTTTTGAAATTTAAGAATTTTTCACTAATTTTCACTTTTTCAATAATGTTTATATATCATGACTAAAATAACTAAATATAACCTTTATGGGCGGGTTTTAAAAAATAAAACTTAATTACAAATATTTCTTTAAAAAAGGAGTGCAATGCTCCGGATAGTCGAAAAAATGATTGCAAATCTGTACTTAATCGAAATCATTTTTTAGGTTTATTTTGTGTAGTATTTAATGTACTGCTTAATTTAAGACTATTTTTTAAAATTTAATGGCGTAACGCTAGATTACTATATATAATAAATTATAAATTTAAACGGTTGATATAATGGCAAAAGCAAAAGCAAGACGTAGAGTACGTGATACATGGAAAGAAAAATCCTGGTATACTATTAAAACACCAGTGAACTTTGAAGATAAAGAAATTGGAGAAACTCCAGCTAAAGATCCAGAACTTCTTATTGGTAGAGGAGTAGAAGTTACCATGAGGGAATTAACCGGAGACTTCTCAAAACAATACATCAAACTCAGGTTTGAAATTGATAATGTAGCAGGTAATGTTGCAAACACCAAATTCACAGGTCACAAAACCACAACTGACTATGTTAGAAGTATGATTAGAAGAGGAACTTCCAGAATCGATGCTTCTGCAGTTGTTAAAACTAAAGATGACCGCAAATTAAAATTACAAGTTTTAGCTGTAACCATCAGAAGGGCTAAATCTTCCCAACAAAGATACATGAGAAAAACCATCGAAGATTTACTCATCGAAGCAGCAGCTGAAAGATCCTTTGATGAATTAGTGGGCGTATGTGTAAACGGTAAATTAGCATCTGAAATTTACCACAACGCTAAAAAAATATACCCTCTCAAAAGAGTGGAAATCATCAAAAGTAAAGTAATCAAATAAGATTACTTTTTCATTTCTTTTTTTTTAACTGAACTTTATTATATATTATATATTATATAGAGCATTTTTTTTCAATCACTGATTTTTACCCATATTTTCCTGTTGAATGCATATTGAACATAAGGTTTATTTACAAAGTTAAGATATAGGAATCGCTAAATAGTTTTAAAATTGTATAATATTCTAAAATGCTCTAAAAAACATTCTTATAATTAAATAAGTGATGAATAAACTTTTCATATCTCTTCTTTTTTAACATGTAATTAATTTTTCACATGTTTTTTTCGATTTTAAATTTTGTTTAGATATGTCTGAACTAAATGATTTTTGTACATATTTTATTTTTTTTAATAAAATTTATTTAAAAAAATATTTTTTAATAAATATTGTTTAAATTTAAGTATCATTAATTTTAAATATTTTATTTTTTTGAGTACTATGTCATTTTTTTGAGTACTATGTCATAATTGTGGTTAAATTTATATGTCTCATTTTTATTAATGTTCAATTTTTATTATTTAATTTAAACATTTTTTATTTTTTTTCTTATTTTTTGTCTCTTTCAAAAACTTGTGTGATTTGAATTTGCGCTAGTTTTTGAGTCACAAATTTTTTTCGTTCTATTTTTTCTTTATTTTTAATTTAAA
>NZ_CADAJR010000039.1 GCF_902788255.1 uncultured Methanobrevibacter sp. | reverse complement strand
CATAAATGGTTGTTAAACCGATGTTTCCGCGGGGATAGCCTAGAAAATACTCAATAAACGATTGAGCAATAAAAATAAAACTCTAGGAATCCTCACCTTCTATAAGGCGAGGTTGTTCAAGGCAATCATCACTGCAGGAGGATGATGCGAACACATTGTTGCAAATGCCAGAGTGCATGCATCAGCATTGCCCTCCTCATCATATGCACTTGCCACTACCGCCGGTGCGGGATACATCATTGAACGTGGTTTTAGATTAACCTTCATAATATTTATTATGGTCCATTGCCCATAAATAATTATATGAATAAACTTAAAGTTGCAAAGTCAATATCAACATTTACCAATCCTCCTATAATCTGCATACCATTATTCTTAATCATTTGTTTTTTCCTATCATTTAATGGTACAAACTTTAATTTTAATGAATTCATAGTTTTGGAATTGGTTTCAATAATATTCGCATCTATATTGCCCCTTGTAATTATACTTGGCTGGGCCAAAAAAATCGGAACCGACAAGGACATCTCAAACAGGTCAGACAGGTTCATACCCCTGATTGTAGGGATAATATCATATTTCATCGGGTTTTTAATATGCATGATTTTTCATCTGGACAACTTCCTGACATGCCTTCTTTTATGTTATTCAATAAATACTGGAGTCGTGCTTCTATTTACAACAAAATGGAAAATAAGTGTCCATACCACCGGACTATCCGGACCGGTTGCAGCTTTAATATTACTGTTGGGACATATAGGTTCTCTTTTTGGAATCCTATATCCCATATTGATATGGTCAAGGGTGCTTTTAAAAAAACATACGCTCTCCCAGGCAATAAGCGGAGGCGTTCAGGGATTCTTCCTGACAGTTCTTGAAATGTATCTAGTTATGAACATCCTGAATCTGCCTATAGAAAATATGATAAGCCTTGAGCTGTCAATATTATATATTCTGGCAATAATAGCCACACCGATAGTGCTTGGTCTTTTAAGCTACATCAAAACAAGAAATCCTTTAAGGACATTCATCATATCAGAAATAGTCCTTTTAATACTCTTTGTGCTTTTGACACCGGCGGATGTCCTTATGATATTTGTACTAATCACACTGACATCAGTGCTGATAAGCTTTTATGCAGGTGATGATTTCATCTGGTATAATATACTGTCAAATCAGTCATTTGAAACTTTATAGTGCAGGATAAGGTCCTTGTCCAATGTATATGAATCGGTCAATTCCAGCCTTACCGCATCATCCATCAAATCAAAGCCCTCACCATCAAAGAATGTCTTTGCATTGGCGCCCCCAACAATCATCGGAGCAACACAGATGATTATCTCATCGATAAGGCCTGATTTTATCATGGAAAAGTTTAGGGTGGATCCCCCTTCAAGCATCAGCTTATCAATTCCCTCCTCATGAAGATAGCTCATGAGGGCCTTTAAATCTACGCGCTTGTCACCTGAAAAAAAGAATTTCACTCCACGATTTTTGAATGTTTCATATTTCTCTGAAGCCTTGAAATCATCCTTGTATTCATTGGCCATTGCAATTATTGTTTTAGCATCGGAGTTTGTGATTCTTGCATCGATAGGGGTTCTACCTTTGCTGTCAACCACTACCCTAACCGGATTGTCTTCGGGTCTTGCATCAATCTTGTGAACTGTCAGCCTAGGGTCATCTGCAAGTACGGTTCCTATGCCGACCATTATTGCATCACATTCCTTCCTGATTTCATGAACCCTTTCAAGGTCCTTTTCACCGGAAATGTTGGAGCTTCCGGTTTGTGTTGCGATTTTACCGTCCAGTGTCATTGCGGCATTCAATATAACATATGGCCTCATTGTATCAATCCTATATGATAGAACATTTCCTTAATCTGAAGGAAGTTCACTAAAGTCTTGTTTTCAAGCATTCCAGGCATTGTCAATGCAACGATTATACCTAACACTCCAAACAATATTCCAATTGCCCATATGATTTTAACTGCATCCTTTTCTGCAATAGGTTTTCTTAAAACCAGACGGATCATTGATTTGAAACCTGTTTCAGGCCTTACGAGTTTTCCCTCATCATTCAGCTGTGTAGGCTTTTGCTGCTGACGGTTCATGACACCTGCTGAGTAGAATTTTAATGCTGCATCAATGATATTCGGCATCAGTACAATGAATGCAATAAGTTTCACCCTTCCGATAAATGCAATACACACCACGGCAGCACCGATGATCAATGTACCTGTATCGCCTGGGAAAATCTTGGCCGGATACCTGTTGAAGTATAGAAATGCAATTAGGGCACCGAGCATACTCATGGATATGATTGTAACGTCATATTTGCCCAATATTATACATGCAATTGTAAGGGATGCCATTGAAATGATACCCAAACCTGATTCGATTCCATTCAAACCAGCCAACATGTTTGTCAGATTTGAACCTATTGAGAGTGCAATAGGAATTGTGATGAGATATAACAGACCAACATTTGGCGGTGCAGCCCAGATTAAAGGCAAACCTGCCAAAAACAGAAGGAAGAATTTTTCCTTGGATGACAGTGCGAGAAGGTCATCGACAATACCGATGATACCTACAAGAAGTATTACCACCAATACGATAACAAGCTGGAATGTCAGGATGTCGTGCATGTATATTCCTGAAAACATTCCAATTATAAAACCGAATAAAATTCCAAATCCTCCCATTTCAGCCACTACAGGCTTCCAGGATTTGTGTATATCTTTTCCGACAATGTCTGCCGCTTCAAGTTTGCGAATAATCCTCGGCATGGTCAGTCTGGTAATCGCAAAGGACAGAAGACCACAGATTATTGCAATTGCATATAAAGGAAGTTGAGGTAAAATCATCATAGTATTACTTTATTTTATCAACAATATAATACTTATTAAAAAATAGCTATTTCTTGTTCAAAATATAATAGACACTTCTCAATGGAATATCCAATTTCTCAGATATTTCACTGGCACTCAAACCGTCGCTTTTCAACTGCTTGATTTCGTCGTGGTCATATTTGCGTCTGCGATTGTCGAAATCTGTATTGCTTTTGCGTAATAAATAATATACACGGTTAAGAGGCATATCAAGCTTTTGTGAAATCTGTTTTGCAGTTAAACCTTCTTTGGACAGTTTGGCTATATAAAACTCTATGTCATTGCTTTTTGACTTTGCGCCCCATCTGTATTCAGTCCGAACATTGATATCCAGCTGGTCGAGTGCCTCAATATATCTTTTGGAGGTTCTTTTGTAAACGCTTGGTGAGCAGGTTATCTCCTCAAGGTTGGGATATTCGTCAATCAGCTCTACAATCATAGAAGATGACAGCGCCTTTGTAATATGAATAGTGGTAACATCCTCATCCATATTATCACTTCTTGATTAAATCCAAAAACTGTTTTGACTTGTCGCTTTTAGGATTTTTAATCTGATCTATATGTTTGAGTTCCTTTTTAATCCTTGATTCGTTTATGTTGAATGCGTTGCTTATTGTTTCAATTTCAATATCGGAATTCAGGTTAATCAATGCCGCACCCAACGCAACATGGTTGAATTTGATGTTTGAACTGCGAATCTCCTTTTCGAACTTGAACTTTTCATATAAAAGCAGGTCCTTGTCAGGTATTGAGATGATTTTCAAGTCAGTGAAACTGTTCAATGTTTCAATAACATTTTCATAGGTTGTCTGGAAAACCTTTCTCTGTTCACGGTCCAGTTCCACACGCATATATGGGAATGGTCCGGTGTTGATTTTACGTGCATTGTTTGAGGTCGTAAAGTAATATCTGAAAATGTCCCATATAATCAGGGCAGATGCAATGTTTTTAAAGTTGTTCTTGTATATGCTTTCCCTTACCTTCAAGTCACGCTTAAGGGAACGTGTCATCTGACCGAACCTGTCAACATAGTTGAGATTTCTGAATCTGTTGTTGATTTCTGACTTTCTCCATGCCTCGATTGCATCCAGGTCATATGTGTCAATGAAATCAGGCACCTGATTTTCATATTCCTCCAGAATCTCATCATATTTTTTTATTCTCTTAAAGTCAGTCAGTCTTCTTTTAAGGATATCGTCACGTATGTTGTCTATGATTTCCTGAGCATAACCCACATACGCAAGTGCCAGGGCTGTTCTTGCATGCTTGTCATCAATGATTGCAGGTTTTGTCCTGTGGAATCTCAATGCCTCAATGCGCACATTCCTGCCGTACCTGTTGCGGACCTCCTCCTCATAGTTGTCGACATACTCGGAGTCCAGCGTAACGGTTTTCCTGATGAGACGGTTGTTGTCATCCTTAAAACGAATTCTCAGGGATATTGTTTTTACATGCCCCTTACGTTCCTGCTTCAGGATATTCAATACCTGCTTGAATGATTCCCTTGCATATTGGGAAAGTTCACTCATAAGCACCATATAATTTCCTGACAATGGAAGATATGGAATTATTTCCAGACGATGGGCAAGTTCCTTGTTTGTCTTGAATGTAAATGCAGTGCTTTTGCAGCTGCATTCGCCGTTGTTGTTTTTATATTCCTCCATCGAATATTTCTTATAGCATGAATTGCACTTCACATACCCGTACTGTTCAAGGTTTCCCAGTGCAATCTTATGGGCATCGATGGCTGACTTTACACGGTCAAGAATGTTCTTTTTGGCATTTGCCTTCATTCTGAATATCTGGTTATGGCGACTGTTTTCTCTTATTTCATCGGCTGCAACCTCTGCAACCGTCTTGGTTCCATATTTATTGAGGGATGTAAAGGGAGTGGTGTATCCTTGTACATCCATATCCTCTCTAAATTTTTGTAAATAGTTTAATCTGTCATCTAGTTTAAAGTAGAGATTTTTGAAATTGTCAAATTCATCAATATCCTCTAAATTGATTGAATCACTTGCTATTTCTTTTAAGTAGTTCTCGGCTTTGTTAACTAGAGCAGATTCCGGCATTTTAATCTATTTATTGAATCCTTTCACCGACTTCAGCATTTTCATCAGGGCTTAATAATGCTCCGGATGCACCTGTTGCCAAAATCATACCTTCTGATAGTGTTCCGAAGAGTTTTGCAGGCTGAAGGTTAGCAATTACACATACTCTTCTTCCGATTAATTCTTCAGCATCATAGAATTTTGCAAGTCCTGCAACGATTTGTCTAGGTTTGTCCTCACCAAGGTCAACCTGGAGTTTTAAGAGTTTGTCGGACTTTTCGATTTTTTCAGCCTCTTTTACTTCACCTATTTTTATTACAAATTCATCAAATTGATCAATAGTTACTAAATCACTCATAGTTTCATCCTCATTTTCATTTAAGTTTTCTTTAAGTTTTGCCTTTTGGGCGTCAATTTCTTTATCTTCAATCTTTTTGAATAATGGTTTGGCCTTGTTGATTTCATGGCCAACAGGCAATGGGACCTTTGCATCATCCCAATTGTCTAAAGATCCAATATTCATTATTTCAGCTATTTTGTCAGCTTTGGTTGGCAGGTATGGCTTTAACATGTAAGCCAGGGTTTTTGCCAGTTGATTAGATAAGTATAAACAGTTGGAAGCCTTTTGCGGATCTTCTTTTACTGCTTTCCAAGGTTCAGCATCGTTGAAATATTTGTTTCCTTTTTTGGCAACCTTGAATATTTCAAGAAGTGCTTCCCTGAACTCGTAATCTGCAATGAATGCACCGGCCTTGTCAGGCAGTTCCTCGATAGCTGTTCTGAATTCCTCATCCTCATCGGTTGGGTTTGAATATTCAGGGATTTTGCTGTCGAACTGTTTTTTGGTGAATACGAATGTACGGTGAAGGAAGTTACCGATTACATCCGCCAGCTCGTCATTGTTTCTCCTTTGGAAATCATCCCAGGAGAAATCTGAATCCTTGTTTAGAGGAGCGTTAATTGTCAGATAATATCTTAACAGGTCAGGTTCATAATCTTTTACAAAATCATCAATCCAGATTACCCAGTTTTTGCTGGTGGACATCTTTTCCCCTTCAAGTGAAAGGAATTCACCTGCATATATCATGTCAGGAAGTTTGCATCCGTATGCTTTTAACAAACCCGGCCAGAAGATTGAGTGGTGGTATATGATGTCCTTTCCGATGAAGTGAACAACATAATCATTCCAGTATTCCTCCCATTTCTTTCCGGATTTCTTTGACCATTGTGATGCGGATGAGATGTATCCGAGGAATGCCTCAATCCATACATACAGTACCTTGCCTTTTGCCTCATCCAACGGCACAGGTATACCCCAATCCATATCACGGGTTAAAATCCAATCGGTAAGACCTTCTTTAAGCCAGTTAGTTGCATAGTTTTTAACGTTGGCAGGAAGGTTGTCATTAGAAGAGATATATTCCATAAGTGCATCCTCAAATTCTGAAAGCTTGAATGCATACTGGAAGGTGTCCTTGATTATAGGTGTAGTTCCACAGGTGATACAGTGTGGCTCGTCAAGTTCAGTCGGGTTTAGGGCCTTACCACATTTCTCACAGTGGTCTCCCCTTGCCTCTGAACCGCATACCGGACACAGTCCCTCAACGTACCTGTCCGGAAGGAACTTGTTACAGTTAGGACAGTACAGCTGCTGGATATCTTCACGGTAGATGTATCCGTTATCATATAATGACTTGAAGAAGTTCTGAGCCAGTTCATAGTGGGCTTCATCTGTAGTTCTTGTAAAATTATCCAATGAGATGTTCATTGACTCCACGTCACGAACAATCATATCATGATATCTTTTTGAAATTTCAATAGGTTTTTTATTTTCCTTATCCGCCTTTACAGCTATTGGAGTTCCATGTTCATCGGTTGCACAAACCATCAGCACGTCATTTCCAATCATACGATTGTATCTTGCATATATATCCGCAGGAAGGTATGTGGAACGGATATGACCCAAATGACATGGTCCGTTTGCATAAGGAAGTGCGCATGAAATAAATATTTTTGACATTTAGTTATTCTCCTCAATTATTTTAAACATGATATAAATATGTTTTTCATATTTAATAATAGTTATTTTTTTAACAGTGTTATATGATAGAAAAAATTTTTTTAGAAATTTTAAAATTAAGTTTTTGATGGTTATCACACCTACATTACAGACAAAAAACAATATTGATTTCAAAAATAGGTTATCTATTTAAAATATGAAATAAAAATTTAAAATCATGGCTGAAGTTTCATTTATTAACCCATTGTCCGATGAAGGAAGACAAATTATCAGAGAATATGGTGATTTAAATCAGATATTTGATACCGATGAATCACTCATAGAGATTGCAACACACACATACAACCAGAAAATCTCAGATGACTCACTGATTCCAAAATCCTATTCCGACCTATGCATGAAACGCATTCAATGGGCAATAGAAAAAAAGAACAACAGAAACTTCACACAGAACGAATTTGAATACCTGACAAATGAGGAGATATTCAAAAAGGATGTTGTTACCTTCCACATCCTATGCCAGGCCATAGCCATACAGTTCAACCTCGGTTCCCGTGAATCACGACTGTTTATAGAGTCCCAGGGCATGCTCATTTTGGAGCGTCTTGCAAAAATTCCACCAATGTCCAGGGCTGAAATCATTGATGAGGTGCTTGATGAGGTAAAGGTTGACGGTGCAATAGCATGGAAATCACTCAAGGACATCATCGCAACCAAAAAGCTCAAGCTGACAGATCTTTTGATTGATGAGGGAGATATAGTCCTTCAGCAGGACGACTTCCTGTATCGTTTCGGTGATGAATTTACCGACAGAAGCCCTGAGAGAATGTACAACATACTTATCGGAGACAGCGTCAAGGAACAGATTCTTTCAAGACTGATAATGCAGAAAACAGAAGAATATATTGCGCGCATCAAGGAGATGTCTGCAAGAGTTGAAATGCACCCTGCAATCATAAGGATAGGTGAAGAGTTAAAGGAATTCATACCTGAAGAGATTGGTAAGTACAACCAGTATTATGCCGGAAGCGGTGGAATATACGGTTCAGTGCAGGCTGGAAAACTAAATCCGGACGCATTCCCGCCATGCATCAAATCAACTGTTGAGGGAGTGTCTTCAGGTGGACGTAACGATGCAATCGTACTTTTATTAACATCATTTGCATCATATGCAAGGCTCTATCCGAGAATATTCGCTTCAGATGAAACCGTGAAGGTATCAGATATGGATCCCGATTTGACTATAACCGAAAATGAAATACTACCGTTAATATTTGATGCAGCAGACAACTGTACACCACCATTATTTGACGATCAGCCACAGGAAAAAATAAACATCATATCAAAACTTGGTTTTGGAATGCATGACAGGGTGGACATAAACCATGAGGGAGAGACAAAATGGTACACTCCGATGAGCTGTGAAAAAATAAAAATCCATTTGCCTAACCTCTGCCATCCGGACAAATCATGCAAAGGAATAAACAACCCGTTATCCTGCTATGGGCGCAAGAAATACCAGTTGGACCAGGAAGCTAAAGACTAGACTGTGAAAACTTGAAGGGATTGTGGTCCTCATATATCGCATCATAATACTTGTTTAAAATCTTTGATTCCCACATATTGTAATTGGCCTGTTCATGTTTTTCAAAATTATATGCCAGTATTCCAATGCTTCGCTCATACTCGTCAATATCATTTTTTTCACAAAAATCAGTTATGATATCCGGAATGTACTCGCAAGGATCGTCACTGCTGAACTCCAGAAATTCCTCATATTCCCTTTTGGAGAAGAATTCCTCTTCATTTATGGGATTTTCATGTGATTTTATAGTATACAATTCAATATATATCTCACTGACTAATGGGAGCTGATTCATCTCAATACCCAAACCATATACATTACCGGTTTCCAGATTCAATATGGTATGGCCCGTTTTAATGCCGCTCATCCAATTGTCAAATGCCGGCTTAACGATATCCTCTGGCGTAAGACCTGATAGAACAGTCTTCAGGTGTTCAACTCCTATCACTTCAACATAATCGTTCATGAAGTTATATTTGCCTTTGATAAATAATAAAGTATTCTATTGTTGATTGTTACTTTTGATGATTTCGGAAAGCTTGATGTTTGGATTTCTGAATCTTTCATCCGGATTCAGTTCATCGTTTATTGTCAAAACATGATTTTTGCAGTGCTTAACGCATCCTAGACAGAAATCACAGTTATCTCCGATTATTGGCCCCTCATCTGTAAGTTCAATGTTTCCCCTCGGACATACCCTTACACAGACCTGACAGTTGCTGCAATCCTCGCCGACGAGAATACGGAACCTTTCAGTCATTGTGGTTTCAAGCACAACCTCAATATTTTCGACATCGGTGAACGGCTTTTTATCAAAGATATACTCTTTTCTGTTGAAAATGTCATTTTTTATCTCATCAATAGCACCGTCAATGTCGATATTCTGTTTCAGTTCCCTTTCCTTTTCCATGTCAAACAACGGAAGGAAATTGTCAACCATCAAAACGGAATTTGTATAATTGATATGGATTCCCCTTTCATCGAACGTGTCCTTCATAATCTTCAATGCATTCTGGTCTCCATCGGCACCATATGAGCATATTAAAAATATGTAATCCTCCTTAATCTCCACCCTTTCGACAAATTCCCTGAGGGTGATTGGAGAAGTGGCGAAAAATACCGGAAAGACTATCCCTACAATGTCGTCTTCTATGTAAAATTCATTGTTTTTCATAAGCTGTGGAATGCTTAAGAGGTCTCCGCCCAACCGTTTTGAAATATATAAGTTGTTTCCAGTTGAAGTGTAGTATAATATTTTCATTCTATCAAAAAAAAAAAGTAAATGGAAAGAATCTATTCAGGGTAAATTCTCTTGGTGTAATATCCGTGGAGCTATGCTTCAAATAATTACTAAACTGCAGATTAATGTAGTCAACATATAGAATGACGGGAGTAAAATTAATCCTTTCCTCTTCAAAGTTAAGCTCAGCCATTGTAATACCTCAATTATTATGGAATTTATATTAATTAAAAATTTTTGATGAAAAAACAACAAATTTGCAATTCAAGATTTCTTTTCACAAATGTGCAGAATCACATTTTCACACTTTCCCAATAAATAAATACTTTAAAAATTAAACTATAATTATGTTTTCTAAAGCCACAATCAAAGAGCGAAGACAATATTACCGTGAAGAATGGGACCCTAAGGATTTGCCAGACTTCATCTCAACCGACATCAAAAAAAGGGAATTCGGTTTTGACCACAACGGCCGTGGACCAAATGACAGGTACAAGGTATTTAGAGGAACCGAATCACTTCGCAAATTCCTGAGATTCAAGGCACCGTTTGCAGCATACATTTCCGTGGCATTCTACAACAACCCTCGCAGAAGGGAGGATTGGCAAAAGGCAGAATACATTTTCGATGTTGATGCCAAAGACATTCCAATCAGGTCATGCCAGTGCAACGGCGTATGTGAGACATGTCTTGGCGAAGCTTTAGAAATAGTTAACAACCTCATAGACACCCTGCAGGGCGATTTGGGACTGAAAAATATCCATCTGATATACTCCGGAAGGGGTTATCACATAAGGATTCTTGATGAGGAAATGATGACCGCCGGAAGTGAGCTCAGATCCGAAGTACTTAAGTATGCTGCAGGCGCTGAAGTTCCAAAGTCACAGTTCATGAACACCGAGGTGTCAAATCAAAGCTTCAACTTTGAACACTTCACAATACCTGTCGGATATCAGAAGATTTTCACCCAAAAGGTCAAGTTCAATATCCAGCATCTTGTGGGCAATGAAAAGATTGACGGAATAAACCCTAAACTCATGAAGGACATAATCGCATCAAGACATCACCTTGAAAACGACAATTGGGGTTTGTTTAAAAAGGATATAGGACCTAGAAGATACAAGAATCTTGTTGAGGCAATGGCAAGGGTGAACCTGGCAACCATTGACGCCAAAGTATCTATTGACCTTAAAAGGATTTTAAGGCTTCCTTCATCACTCCACTCAAAGGTCAGCATGAAATGTATGGAAGTCAAAAACCGTGAAACCTTCGATCCCTTTGACAAGGCGGTTCCGAAATTCGTATATGAAAGAAAAGGTGTATAGAATGGATAAAATTTTAAGAGAAATATTTAGAAAAAACCCATATTTTGAAGAGATTAATGAAAACCGTTATGTTCCTGAATTTTTAGGCCTGATTGTTAATGGTGTAGTGGTCTATCATGTAAACTGGATTGACATTGTCGAAAATGAGATTATTTTCATGCACAAGGACATCCAGACCCATCCTATAGTGTCACTTGTTCTCGAAAACCTCAATTCATTGATGATTATAACATCAGACGGCATTAAGGAAGTACTGTAATCATTTACTTTCAAGGCATATTGCCCTTATTTTTTGTGAAATTTCCTCAGGTGTGCCGTCGGCGGGAATCACATTCCAGTTATATGTGAATTTCCGTGATTTTTCACGACTTTCCTTTAGCGCATCGATATTTTCAAACATCTCTTTTTCTTCATCACGTGAGCCTATTCTTCTAAGTGACTCCTCGGGAGTAATGTCCAAAAAGAACATCAAATTGGAAGTAGGAAGAATGAAAGCCACGAGTTTGTATACAATTGTATTGATTCCATTCGGCAAGTACATCACCGCCAGAATGTATCTTGAAAAAATTAGAACATCACAGTCCCTGCGATAATAATACATATGTACCGATCTTATTGCATCAAGACCGAAATTAAGAGTTGCAAGGATGTGATACAATTTGCCCTCCTTTAGAAGGGCCTGTTTTGAGCGTCTGCCAAATCTATTGTCACTGCATGGATGGGACCTTACAACAACACTTTTTCCCTGCTTTTCATACATCTCAGCAAGTAGTCTTACCTGTGTGTCTTTACCTGACCCGTCCAATCCGTCTATGACAATAAACTTCTTCATAATGCACCTATTTTGATGGTATTGACGGCATTTCAATTCCTTGTGCTACTGGATAGAACTCGGTATATTTGGAATTCCTGTCGATTAGTTTTCTTCCAAGGTTTCTAACCATATTGTCCAGGGTTTCAATTGATGCTTCAACACCGTCTGGTGCACCTGAAGCAGCTGAAAGCTCGTCTCCACCTAATGTACCTCCAAGGTCATTGGTACCGGCAGTCAGTGCAACCTGTGCAAATCTGAATCCCATCTTTACCCATGACACCTGTATATTTGGAATCAAATCCCTAAGCATCAGTCTTGAAACCGCATATAGCTTCAAGTCTTCGGTTCCGCTTGCACCAAGATTAGTTTGACCTTCCAAAAATATTGGAGAGTATTCATGCATAAAAGTCATTGGGATGAACTCTGTAAAACCATGAGTCTCCTCCTGGAGGTTTCTAATAATATCGATATGTTCTACCCTTTCTTCTAAAGTTTCAACATGACCGTACATGATGGTTGCGGAAGCCGGAATTCCAACTTCATGAGCTGTTCTGACTGTATCGACCCATTCGGATACGCTAACCTTTTCAGGACAAATTATTTTCCTTGAACGGTCAGTCAAAATTTCAGCGGCTGTTCCGGGAAGTGTGTCAAGTCCTGCATCACTCAACCTTTCAAATCCTTCAGCTACATCAATACCTGAAACCAAACAGGCATCCCTAATCATAGTAGGTGAAAATCCGTGAATCATGACATTAGGATACTCATCCTTAAGCAAATGCAACAGATGTTCATAATATTCAATATCAGCATCAGGCAGGACTCCACCCATTACACAAAACTCATGTGCACCCTTTTCGACCGCACCCTGAGCCTTTGCAAGGATTTGCTCATCATTTAATATGTAAGCTTCAGGATCATCGGCATCCTTTCCGAATGCACAGAATCCGCATCTAACGGTACAGATATTTGTAAAGTTGACATTACAGTTATTAATGAATGTCACGTCGTCTCCAACGATTTTCTGTCTTAAATAATCAGCGGTTGCAAGTAAGGGATGTAAATCCTGCCCTTTAATATTCATTAAGTGATTTGCTTCCTCAACAGTGATTGCCTCATCAAGAGATTTGGTCAAAATCTTTTCTGTTTCAGAAGAAATTGGTAGTTTATCAAACATGATTTTATATTAGATTTAAACAAATAAAAAGGTTACTATTATCTTAACAAATAATTTAAATACTTTTTAATATAAAATAAAGTTTATTAAATAATTTTGAAGTGATTATATGGATAGTACAGAAGCTATTTATAATGGACTTAAAGATGCAGGAATAGATTTTATAGTTAGTGTTCCCTGCGTTAACCTTACAAGATTGCTAGAAATGATAGATGAAGACGATGAAATAACACATATCCCGGTTACCCGTGAAGAGGAGGGAATTGGGATTTGTGCAGGAGCATATCTTGGAGGCAAAAAGACTGCAATACTTATGCAGAATTCAGGATTTGGAAACTCAATCAATGCACTGAAATCATTGATGGAACTTTATGAATTTCCATTGCTCATGATAATGAGTCACAGGGGAACCGACGGAGAAAACATATGCGGACAGATCCCGATGGGCGAATCAACCCCAAGAATACTTGAAGCGATGAACTTTAACTTTTTCAAACCGGCAAATGCAGAAGCGGCATATGATGATGTGAGACTCGGTTGGGAATTGTCCGAAGAGGAAGGAAAACCGGTAAGCGTATTGCTTGAAATCAAATATTGGTGATAACATGGCAAGATATGATGCGATTAAAGACATAATGGAAGATATTGAAGATGAATTAATTATCTGTAATATTGGATTTCCCTCAAGGGAACTCTATGAAATAAACGACAGACCTGAAAACTTCTATATGATCGGTTCAATGGGTCTTGCCTCATCAATAGGACTTGGCCTGGCACTTGCAAAGCCCCACAAGCATGTTGTTGTAATCGACGGTGACGGATCACTTCTTATGAATATGGGATCACTTGTAACAGTGTTTGCACAAAATCCGGACAACCTCACCTGGATTGTTATTGACAATGGCGCTTATGGTTCAACAGGAAATCAGGACACATATGCACAGCTAGTTGATTTTGTAGACATTGCAAAAAGTGTCGGATTTAAAAATGCGTACAATTATGAAGACGTGAATTTAAAAGATATTTTCTACAGTGAAAATGCAAGTTTTATCGTTTATAAAACAGATGCTGGAAATTCAAAGGCACCAATAATAGACTTGGACCCGATAACAATTAAGGAAAGATTCATGAGTTCTTTTTAACTCATGGCCTTTCTCACTATGAATCCTACTCCTCTGCAGATTGCATAGTAGAAAAGACCTGCAAAATAAGCCATAAAAACAGTTATAATAAACGGCAACGGTCCTGCACGAAGAGATCCAGGAACCAGCATTACCAAATCATATACGAATAATATAAGGAAAAATGCAACTCCTATCACCTTCGCCTTGGAAATCCTTCCATCAACATATATTATGTCCCTTATTATGTCGAAGTAATCATCACCACCAACACTGACTACTCTCTCACCACAATTGGGACAAAACAAATCAGTCACCTTAAGCTGATTTCCACATTTCGGACAATTTTTTACCATGAATATATTATAGTTTTAATGATAGATAAGTATTGTTAATCCATATCCTACGGATATAACAATACATTCACGGTACTACCAGGGTATGTAGGCAACAATTCTGCAGAATCCTGTTTGTTTCATCATAATCCATTCTTTTATCTAATGATGCAAGAATACCATGACCTCTTCAAGGTCGTGGATGAATTGCATTAAAGTTAGATAGGATTGGACGATTGCTCGTCCGCACCCTCTTAAGAACCGTACGTGTCCGTTTCCAAACATACGGCTCAAGCAGAACTTTATCCGAAAGTTCAGTCATGATATTTCATCGATTCATGAAGTAGTTCTCTTTACTTTTGTCATATGGTGAATTATTGTGTGTTATCATTTTATGTCGCTTAATCTTAGTCCAACTCATTTTAATTAAATGATTCTCTTGTTTAGGACCAGTTAGTACCCATTTTCCACGATGATATCCATCATCGTATTCTGGGAAATATTTTCTTTTAATCCATTTCCAACCTTTATTTGGGTGCAAACGGCGCAAAAACTTATATATTTTGTTCCATATATAGTAATCCATATCTGAAAATATCTTTTTAGCAACAGTAGGTTTCCAATAATTGGCAGTGCCAATTATTAAAGGGTTTAAAGAGTCTATCAGACTGTCCACGTTGTCTCCGTGATGCCATCTGACTCTTTCAGACACTTTAGCTTTAAAATTTTTGATACTATCTTTTGATGGTTTAATCAAACATTTTAAACCTTTATTAGTTTTATATTGTCTGAAATTGAATCCTAGAAAATCAAGTCCTTCAGAAATGTGTGTAATTTTAGTTTTATCTTCTGCTTCTTGCGAAAATAACGAAATCATCGGCATATCGAGTAACACGATATTTTCCTTTAGTTTCATAAAATTCTTTGGTTTCACCATTTCGTATTTGAGTTCTCTTCTTGTAAGAGATGTTTAAATAGTCTTCAAGTCCAGTTAAAGCAATATTTGCCAGTAAAGGTGAAAGTAATCCTCCTTGAGGAGTACCACTTACAGTCCTATTAAACACACCATTATCAACATATCCCGCTTTTAAGTACCTTTCTACCAGTTTAATCAACGGAAAACCTCTAATTTTACTTAAAATAAACTCGTGAGATAAATTATTGAAGCAATCTTTAAAATCACCTTCAAATACTTCACAGAATTTATTGTTGTGGATAATGTTAAATATTCGTTCTACGGCGTCATGAACTCCTCTTTTCGGCCTAAACCCATAACTGATGGGTTCAAAATTGACCTCCATTTGAGGTTCCAACGCCATGCGAATAATTTCTTGATACACCCTTCTATACGCAGGTTTAGGAACATGTTTAGATATATTCCTAGTTTTGAGTTTATCAACTAATTCTCCACGTTGTTTATCAGTTTTGATGACTTTTCCATCAATTCCTGGTGTCCTTTTACCTTTATTAATCTGTGTAACACGTTTAACTGCTATTAAAATAGCAGATGTACTTCTCACCAATATTCTTTGTAAATCTCGTACTTTTCTTGAATCTCCTATACTTTCGGCATGATATATCCGTTTCTGTAACTTATCTATATACTTCTCGACCTTGTACCAATTGATACAAGACCAATCCGTAGCGTATTGTGCTGTGGACTCATAAACATTATCGTTTTGAGTATATCTCATCTTATCACTAATCCTTTGAATAAATTACTTATTTTCCGTTTTATATTCACGTTTTCCACCAATCAGAAGTCTGCCATGTTATCCATGCCACACATGAAGGTGTGGTATCCATTATAGTTATTATTCCCATTATTTCCTATTGTCTTTCGACTGTTAATGGCTTTTGCTTTCTCTGATATCCATTACCTCCTAAGGAATTAGGCTTCTTTCACAATCCGCTTACTCACAGATAGTTGTGAGACCTTGTGAGGCTTACCAAGTTGATCTACTTCAGAAGCGAATGAATTAAGGTTCAATCTCTACTCCGGCAAATTACTGTAAGGTTATGACTAAATAATCACGTAATCATTGATTATTCCTGTGAATTTGCATACAATAGTAGTTAAATAAAATTTAACGTTGCATCCTACCTACTGGCTTGATTTACGAAGCTTACAATTGTTCACTCACGTTAACCTTTTTCACTCTTTCCCTAGCACATAAGTACAATGAATGCTTTATACTTATTTATGCATAATATCATGCAACCTCATAATCAATCACTTAATTATGAGTTTCAATGGGGAAAATCCCGTCATAACGAGGATTGAAATAAAATTTCACTGATTTAAATGGGAAATAGACCTTAGCTTGTCGCACGAATACTTTTCAAATGCTCTCTCTTTAAATTTAAATAGTATTGTAATTAAATTATATTATAACAATCATAAATGGTTGTTAAACCG
>NZ_CADAJR010000038.1 GCF_902788255.1 uncultured Methanobrevibacter sp. | reverse complement strand
TGCCCCGGGGATTGCCTAGAAAGCACTCAATAAACGATTGAGCAAATAAACATGAAAAATCTAGGAATCCTCGCCTTCTTCAAGGCGAGGTTGTTCAATCATTCTGGCTGAAATTCGATGAGGAATTTGCGGCCAACCTTAAGGAGATTAAGATAGACCTGCTCACACGGGCCCTGCAGGACGGCAAGACCAGAGAGGAGATTATAGAATATGCCGGCGTCACCTCCAGGGAATATGACGATTTGGTGAAGGTGTCCAACTTCAACGACAATGAGTTTGCAAGAATCAGAAACACAGAGATTCAAAAGAGAAAGGAAAACTTCGTTAAGTATCTTGAAAACAATGACCTTGAAAGTTCATGCCATCTGGCGAAGTTCAGGTTGGATGATTTCCATGAATACTACGGCAGGGGCAGGGAGAACTCCGAGTATTATGCAAAGGTAACACAGATTCTAATGGACAAGTACCTTGCACAAAGAAGGCTCTCCAAGACAATTGAGGAGAGCGTTGAGACAGTGGGAATCAAAATGGAGTATCTGAACCGCTGGCTTAAAAGATCAAAGTATGCCGATTTTAAAGATGAAAACCTTAAAGTCACAGTCAAGCTGATACTTGACGGTTTCAGGCGAAAAAAGCCTATGGGTGAAATAGAAAGGATTTCAGGAATGAAAGAGGATGCAATAAGAAGGTCCGTACTTTTAGGTCAAAAGGGAGATGAGATGTTCAAGCCCTTGTCCGACTTTTACGAATCAGAGATTCTTCCGGCAAAGCTTGACAAGTTCCTGCAGGCAAACGAGACAAAATCCGTTAGAAAGGCACTTGAATCAGCCGACCTTACAAAGGAGGAAATGCTTGCCTATTATGAACTGGGTAAAAACGGCGATGAGAGGTTTGAGGAATTCTATAGGGAATTCTTCAGCATAAAAAAGGGAACCTATGTATATCATATTGACAAGGGAAAGTCACACAAGATTGCAATGAGGGAATCATTCCTTACTCCCGAGGAATATGACGAGTGCAGGGATGAGCTCGAAAAGCTTTTAAGACTCATCAAGTTCAATATAGTCCTTGAAGCATTGAGAAACGACAAGACCTCAAATGTCATGGCAAGCAAGGCCGGATGCAGTGTGGATGACATCTACGACTGGTACTTCAGGGGCGGGGATGGTGAAGACGGTTATGTTGAGTTCTATGAGGCATTCCACAAGGGATATGTAAAGCCGAATATCGTGCCAATCCAGAAAAAGCTCGACTCGGAAAACGTCAACATCGACAATCTGATAAGGTCAAACAAGGATATCTTTACCCGAAAGGACTTTGACATATGGCTGAAGCATGGACTGATAAAAATCGGTGTTGTCCATCTTGACAAGGACGATGAGGATGAGGATGAGGACGATGAAAAGAAAACCAAAAAGATTCATCTAAACATTTCAGGTCCTAAAAGTTCCAGGACAAGCCTCGGAAGGAAAAAAAGTGAAATCTCAGAAGAGGAACTCAAAAGGCAGATTCTGGGGAACTGATTTTTTAAAAAGTGAATATGGAGGTGATGAGTGATGCCGACCTGTCCGAACTGCGGAGAGATAGTGATGGAGGGTGATCCCTACTGCTCCAACTGCGGAACAATTTTCAGTTGGGATGATGACGACGAGGAATCCTCAGACGATTATGATGACTATGATTATGATGATGAGGAATCCGAACCGGATGACTATGATTTCTACGACTATTGACCATTCATGGGAGGAAAGAACATGTGGGAATGCGAATACTGCGGTGAGATGAACGATGATGATGCTATTGAATGCGAATACTGCGGACTTTCACCGGACGTCAACTACGGTTGGCTTGGCGAAACATATGGATGATTTTAATCCATAATCTTCTTTTTTTTGATTTTAAAGTAAAGTAAACTATTTTTTTCCATATTCTATTTTTTTTAAGTAACTTCATCTATTACAATTGTTATTTATACTATTAGATATCAAATATCATATTAACTAATTGTAAAGGGAGGTGAAAATATCAAAAAGAGGATAATTTGTTTAATGATTTTAATTTTTATCTTAACGATTGGAATTGTTAGTGCAAATGATGAAAACACTACAGATATTTTAAACAGTGATGATTCAAATGAGATTTTAAGTGAAGAAATTTCAGTTGAAGGCGACTCATTCAAGGATATTCAGGATGCAGTCGACAGTTCAAATGATGGAGATACAATTTACCTGAACGGTAAGACATACGTTGGTAATAAAACACAAATAACCATATCAAAATCACTGACCATTGACGGTGCGGGCAAAAGCACTGATTCAAAGGCAATAATAGACGCCAATGACTCATCAAGAATATTCTACATTAACGGAAAGTATAATGTGGTATTCAAGAATATCATATTCCAGAAGGCAAAAATTAACGGTAACGGTAAAGTAATCTTGCAGACTGGAGGTAGCCTTTCAATATCAAATTGCGAATTCAAAAACATTAATAATGAGTATTCATCCGCAATTACAGGAGGAATCATCAATATTGGATCCAATTCAAATATTGACGTTAAAGATATTGAGGTTTATAATGTGAAATTCAAATCATCTGTTTTTATAGATGGATTTTTCATGTCTGCTGGTGCAAACTGTAACTTTAATTTTTGTAATTTAAATTATTTCAACAACACATTGGAGTGTAGCGGTCCGACATCATACAGTTCTGTAGGTCAAATATTATATTCTGGCAAAAACTCCAAAGTTAATGCAAGTAAAATAAACTTATACAATAATAAGTTCATATCAAGCACTAATCTTCACGGTGTTATGTTTCATATTGATGATAATAGTAAAATTAATGCATCAGATTTTACATTTAAAGATAATACTGCTATCAGTTCATTAAGTACTTTAGCTTCTATTTTTATCAATATAGGGAGAAATAGTAACATTGATTTTAAAAATGGTCTTTCAATGAATAATAATTTTAGTGCAGGAGTTCGTTATTCGGCTGGATTGATTTTTTCTCATGATGGAGGTCGGGCAGACATATTTAATATCACATCTAGAAACAATATTATGCAATCTAAATCACAGATCATAGGATCAATATATAGGGCTGGGATTAATGTAATTTCCAATCTTGTAAATGTTGACATGCATGACAATGTAATCTCTACTGGTTCTTTATTTGGTGGTATTGCATATTATAATTCAAATAATCAATTTAATTTAAGTGATGTTATTTTCTACAATAATAAGATTAATGCTTCATTTGAAAGTACAACCAATAATTCTTACTCTGCAATATCATATTCATTAAGTGACTCTAAATCACAAATATCCAATATTGAAGCCAATAACAATAGATATTACTCAAATAAGTATATTTATGGAGGATTTTTAAATTTTGGAAAAAATAATCTCATGAATATTACTAATTTAAAATTTTATGGCAACTATTTCAATACAACAAGACAATTCATCGGATCATTTATACGGTGTAATGCAGAATCTAATATAAATTTATCAAATTTCATAGCATTTAACAATAATTTCTCATGTTATAAGCATAGTGGTATGATTTATACTGGTTATGACATTACTTTCTTTGTAAAATCCATTAAGATTTCTGAAAATAATATCTTTAACCGATATGATGAAGCTGAAAGTCCATTTGCCAATAGTAGTAGTAATTATTGGACCCATCCATTAGTAATGTTATATGGTAGTGGAGGAATATATGATTCTTCAATATGTAATAATTTTGCCAATGAGTCATTGGGAGTTGCACTACAGGTATCTCCTTCTAGCATGGAAAATCCAATCATTATTGATTCATGCGAATTCATGAATAATACCTGCGGTGCATCATCAAAGGATTTGAACCGCACATACTTCATGGACCATGGAGGTGCAATTTGTGTTAGTGGAGGACAATACATTGGTGCTGCAATCATACGCAATTGCCTGTTTGTCAACAACATCAACTCCCAGGGAGGTGCAATAACCCCTCACAATAATTGCATAGTGGAAAACTGCAGATTCATCAACAACACTGCAACCAAGTTCTATGGTGGTGCAATAAGTACTGAAGATGGAATTAGCAGTAACAATGCCAACATCACAATTAGGGACTGTTATTTTGAAGGAAACGCTGCACCAATCGGTGGTGCAATACAGGCAAAAGGTGACTACGTTAAAATATATAACTGTACTTTCAAGGAAAATTCAGCAGTTCAGGGTGGAGCGGTATTCCTGGAAGGAAACAACCTAACACTTGTCGGCTGTACTTTCATTGATAACAACGCTACACGTTCTCTGGATGAAAGAATAGTGATTGATGTTGATTACTTACCGCAGGTTCAGGACTGGAACGCATTTGGAGGTGCGGTATATATTCACGGATTCAATTCATATCTATACAACAATACATTCAAGAACAATTACGCAATACATACTGACAGCGATTATGAGGATATGGGAGGAGCCGTATACATTTTCGGTGACAATGCAACCGTAACCAAAGGTTATTTTGACGATAACTTCGCATACAGCGGTAACGGTTCAGCAGTATACATCATGGGAGTGAATGCAACCGTTGACTTGTCCGAATTCTACAATCATAGTGCAGGTCGTGGTACCGTGTTCATACGAGGTTCACATGCTGAGATATTGAATTCCATATTCAAAAGAAACACTGCATCCATAGATGGTGCTGGAGTTTTCAGTATTGGAAATCATTCATTGATTGATAACTGTCAGTTTGAGGACAACAACGCTACAGTTCACGGTGGAGCCGTATACACTCAAGGTGACAACATTAGAGTAATTAACTCCAAGTTCAATTCAAACAATGCTCATCCTAGAGATGAGGATCAGGAATATGGATTGGGAGGAGCAATATTTACTGAAGGTGACTTCAATGACATTGCTTATTGTGATTTCAGTTTAAACACTGCACGTAACGGTTCAGCGGTATACAATCGTGGTAAAGATTTAACAATTGAGGACTGTAATTTCCATTACAACCAGGCTTACAGCTATCTGCTGGACATAAAGGTAAAACCTGTGGTGTCAATCTATACAAAAAACAACAGGATTGAAATCAACATCACCCATATCGGCGGTGACAACATCATTAATGCAATATACAATGACGGCTCATACAAGAACATTTTCTTCTATAATGTGACCTATGAGCATTCATCAACCGATGGTGGTAAGAGAAATTCAGGTTTGACCAGGGTTAATCCGGTTGAATCAGCCGAGAAAAGTAACAATGGTGCGCTGATTTATCAGGACTCTCGTGAGGATCTTCAGATTGTCAATGTGATAATCGCACGTGAGGAATACTCAGGACTTTTAGGAGCTTCTGAAATCTCCGGTGATGTCATAAGAGAGTTCAGTGGAAGAACAGGTCTTTACGGTAACATTTCGTTTGCTTTAACCGGTGATTTGAAGCCTGGTACATATAATGTCTATGCGTCACATCCTGATGACAGGTTATATAAGGGAATTGAGAATCATACAAGATTTGAAATCACACCACAGGTGGATTTAAAGATTACCAAATCCAGTGACCGTGATTCTTACTTTGTAGGAGACACAGCAACCTATACAATAATCGTCGAATCATTGGGAACCGATGCACATGACGTTGACGTTAGAGAAATTCTTCCTGAAGGATTTGAAATAACTGGCTATACTGCAACCAAGGGTGAGTTCGGTGACAATGTATGGTACATTCCGGAAATGGCCGAAGGTGCAAAGGAAACATTGACCGTTAAGGTCAGACTGGATAGAAACGGAACATTCACTAATATTGTCAATGTGACATCAAGGGAAAATGATACTGATTTGACAAACAATGTTGCAAACAGGACAATTGCCGTTAAAAACTATGTTGATTTGGATGTAACCAAGACTGCTGACGTCAAAAAGGTCAAGGTTGGTGATACCGTTGTGTGGACAATAACCGTTCAAAACAAGGGTATTATCAATGCAACAGGTGTCAGGGCATCTGATAAACTGCCTGACGGATTGAAATACATTTCACATTCCTCAGACAAGGGCGAGTACGACCCTAGCACTGGTGTGTGGAATATTGGTGAGTTGGCAGTCAATGAGACAGTGGTCTTGAACATTACCACTGAAGCATTGAAAGCAGGCAGCTTCACCAATACTGTCAGTGTAACCTCCAATGAGGAGGACAGAAACTCCAGTAATGACGAGGCAAACTGCACTGTTGAGGTGACCGATGACAGTGATGATGAACCGTCAGATGATCCAGGCAATTATCATCCGGGCGAAAGTCAAAGCGGTGAAGGTTCTTCAGACACTGAATCAAAGCATATGAAGGTGGCAAGCGGCAGGAATGCAACAGGAAATCCTATTTTCCTGATCTTGTTGGTATTATTGTCAATTTGTCTAACTTTCAGAAGAAAATTCTAAACTTATAGGGAAAATATTTTTCCCTTTTTAACTTTTTTTAAAAACATTTTTGTATCACTTCAATCAATATTCATTTGTGAGAGTATGAATGTCTTAGACTATGTCCTGCAGATTGGTGTATCTGTTATCATATCCGCCATATTGGTTTATTTTCTGTCATGGACAATTGTTAAATTTCTAAAAAATTATTCAACATATGCCGATATGGGCATGATAATGCATAATTATTTAATCTAAAAGACATACATATCAATATGGGTCTTAGAAATATTTTCACATCTTCTTCAAATCCGACATACACTCAAAACATTGAGCTTATGGAGGAGTATGACTTACTCAACACATTCGGTTCACCAAACAGACTATTTTTGAAGTTCCTTAAAAAGAGAAAGATTGACATTGAAAAGGACGAGATTTCCGAAGAGCTGATTGAAGAATTTGTGGGATCCAATGATTCCATTGAACTTGAACTGTCCAGAATCCAAAAGCAGAAGGATTTGATTTTCAAACAAAGAAGGGTTTGGGTCAGCATATGCAGGGGCGATGAATGGATAGGAAGCGACCTTATTTTAGACCATGAGGGAATCACAATAGACCTGACAGGAAACAAGATTTTATACTCCGAGATTGAGGACATTGAAATATGTGACGGCGGATGGTCGAAAAAGAAGTTTCAGATAACTACATCAAATAAAGAACTAGTTTTTACAATAAATGAGGACAGCGCCGTGCCGTTGAACGAAATTCTTCAGGACAATATTGAAAACAAAAGGCACGACGATTTGGATGAGCTTATGGAACTATATGACCTTCTTGCAGATGGAAAGATTTCCCAAGAGGAATTTGAAATCAGAAAGGAAGCCATCTACAATGACACAGTGTTCTGTACAAACTGCGGTTTCAAGCTTGAAAAGGGCTCATCTTTCTGTTCAAATTGCGGGCATAAGATAAACTAGTGTTTTGATGCTATTATCATCCTTGGAATGTTGTGTAGAGGAAGCTCGATTTTTAAATCCAATATCTTTAAAAGTGCTTCGGCGCCTAGTCTTGAATTCTGGCAGAAGTTCAAAATCTAGAATATGGAAAAAGGTTGAAATCAACGGAATAGAGATTGCATACAAGGAGGCCGGAAGCGGCGGCGACATCATCATGATTCACGGCATCTTTGCCTCAAAGGAAATAATGAATCCTCTTTTTGACTACTACAAAAACGATTATCATGTCATCTCATATGACCTGAGGAGATATGGTGAAAGCGGAAAGACTGAAAACTTCACAATAGAGGACCATGCACATGACCTGAAGGCAATCATTGACCATTTCGAATTGAAAAGGCCTGTGGTCATCGGTCTTTCAATGGGTTCATTTGTAACTCTCAGGACTGCCGAGCTGTATCCTGATTTATTGTCAAAAATTGTTCTTATAGGTGTAAAGGGCAGGGGCAGCATTTCAATGATGCAGGAAACAATCGATAGAAATGGCGGCAAGGTGGAATTCGATCTTAAGGATGTTGGAAGGGCAATCTTTTCCAAGGTATATCCTCCAAACACCACTCCCGAGATGATTGAGAAATATTATAAGGGCAATCGTGGTCGCCATCAGCTTACTGCCGATGAGAGAAAAAACATCTATCTGTCACTTTCCCATTACGACATGATGGATGATATTGGATTGGTAAAGATACCTGCATTGCTTCTGGTAGGGGAGTTTGACGGTTTGAATCCTCCGAGCGAGTCAAAAAAAGTTTTTAACGGATTGAAAGATGCTCAAATGGAAATAATCAGTGGTGCTGGTCATATAATATTTTTTGAAAAAAGAGAAGAAGTTATAGGATTGATTGATTCATTTTTAAATCAATCAGTCTGATTTGTTTTCTTCTTTTTGTTTTTCTTTTAGGTTTTCAATTCCTATAATCATAATTTGCCTCCATAATTTTTTTGTGTTCAATAATAATTATGTTCACATCATATATAAATATTTAGGTATGCCTAAATTTTTTACTTAATCAGTAAATAGAAATCTAATATATTTTAAAGGTTAAAGTGATTCATCGGATAAAAGGAGAAAAATTTTTTCGTTATTTAAAAATATCTTAAACGGGTGGATGATTTTTCATTTGAAGGATTTTTTGTCAAGAATTTCAAGTATCCTTGAACCGGTCTCGGTGTTTAGATAGATTCTACCCTTGTGGGACTGTTCGTTCATGCATTTGACAAGACCGTGCTTTTTAAGGTCACGTAATGCACGGGAAACCTGAATGGGTGTTAAATCTGATTTTTTGGATATATCGGTAGGTATCAGTATATCATTTTCCAATATCTTAAGTATAGTGTAGCGAGGTGATGAACTTTTGACGTAACCGATAAGCTGCCAGAGCTCGTCTTCGGAAATTTTATTGGACATATGATTTCATTTAATGTGCATATAGAATTACTTTTTATACATTTTATTTAATCTTAATTGCTTTTTAATTAACACTTTATTACATTTAATAACAACCTATTTTTAAATAGTAAAACAAACAAATATAATAATTATGTTAGTCACAAACAATCATTTTAAAGAATTAATCCACCAGTGGACAAATTTTTTAAAAAATAATAGTGAACTTCCAAAAGATTTGATTGACGCTTTCCTTTGTGAGTTAAAAGTGTCCAATCTGTTAATACCGATTAAAAGTGAAGAATCCGAAAGCAATTTTTCCCATATTCTCACAGATGACGGGTTGAAATTCATTCCTGTTTTTACAGATTATGAGGAGGCATTGAGATATGACAATGAAAGCATGTCATTGCCAAATGAAATCGATTTCTACATATCCCTTGTTGAGGATTTGGACTTTGACGGTATTGTAATAAACCCGGAAAGTGACGGACTTTACATAGACAGACATATGTTAAGCAAGACAGAACCATACACACCAAAACCGACCGACAAGAAATTCACCGGCGACGAACTAAAACAAATAGCATTCAACACCAGAAATCAGGAACTGCTTGAATTCATATCAGACAAAGACAACCGCAATAACTACGATGACCTGATTGGACTTTTTGCAGACTCAACACTTCTCAATGTCGTTTACAGCAATAATGACCTGAGCGGTTATGCGAAAGACGGCATCATAGCAAAAGCTGAAGTGGGAGGATTCGGCCTAACCAAGATGGGAAGGGGAGACGAGGATTATGTTGTGTTGTTTACAAGCACAGAACCAATAACAAGAACCCTAGACAGGTCTGAAGACTATCACTACATACAGGTGGTAAACCTTTTTGAAATAATAAAGTTCATTCTGGTCAATGATTTGGGTGGAATAATATTGAATCCTGTATTGGATGATTATTTCATTCCAAGAAACGTATTGCTTGATGTCATGGAAAAAAAATTAGTGGAAGAGCCAAAGTATCCTAATTCCTTTGACTATGCGTTTGAATTCTAGTCAAGTTTCAGGATTTTGGCTGCATTTTCATATAGAATCTTTGATCTTTCCTCATCTGTGAGGTCAATTTTATTGAAGTACTCCATTTCGGATTTTGATTCCCACATAGGGTAATCAGTACCCCACAGCACCTTGTCCGCACCATATGCATGAATCAGTGAAAGTGCCTCTTCAGCGGAAAGTGCATAAAGGCTTGAGCTTAAATCAACATAGAGGTTTTCAAAACCGGACAATTCACGTGTGGCATCCTTCCATATGCTCCATCCGGCAAAATGAGCTCCGATAAATGTGATTTCCGGAAACCTTTCAAGGAAGGGTTTGATGTGTTCCGGGTTTGAGTAGTTGTATCTGTAGTCACCGCAGTGAACGAGCATAGGAACATCCGCCTTGCTTACAACCTCACCGATTCTGAAAGCACGCTCCTCATTCATAGCGAACTGCTGGAAGTCAGGGTGAAGCTTAACTCCCTTGAGGCCAAGTTCAATAAGATAGTCGAAGTCCCCCTGGATGTCTTCGCTGTCGGGGTGAAGGGTTCCGAATCCTGTGAATATGTCAGGATGGGCATTGACCGAATCTGCAATGAACTCGTTTATGGACTTTACCTGCTTTGGTGTTGTTGCAACGGAATGTACAAGGTAATGGGTAACTCCAACCTCATTTCCGTCACGGATCAGGTCGTCTAACTTTCCGTTAAGTGACATGTCCAGGTCATAGAAATCCCTGATACCGAGTACTGCTTTTGATGCTATTTTTTCTGGATATATATGACAGTGTGCGTTAACGATTTTTTGCATTTTATCACCTAAAATAATTGTTCACCGGTGTATAGATTTTCTTCAGTGTAGATTCTTATGAGCCTGTCAATCAGGTCATCATACATTAGCCTGTGGCCGACAGCTCCTCCATATGGAGTTTTGACATTGTTCAGTGACTTGTCTGAGAATTCTGATGAGTTGTTTATGATATACCACATTCCATGAGGAGTATATATGAAGAGCTCTCCTTCACCGTCCCTGTAGCCTTTCTTGAAGCTGTCCTGAGGGTCATACATCTTTGTTGAGTGGACCGCAAGTCTTGAGAGGTCCTGTTCCGGTCTGGTTCCGCTCTTTTCAAAAAGCATCTTGAGCCATTCGTATGACTGGTCAATGAGGTTTGCCTTTTTGATTGGGTCTTGAAATGCCTGTTTTACCTTGTTCTGTCTTTTTTCAAGAGTGTTTGTTATGCCCAGTATCTCTTCAACCTTTGCCACATCCTTTTCAAGGCATCTCCATCCTTCAGGCCTTCCTGTAACCTGTACGTTGCCCTCAACGAAATCCATTCTCTTGAACTTTCTGAAGTATGGCTTCACCTTCTCGAATTCCTCATCGCTTATCCTCTGGTTTAGACCGTATAGGTATCCGTATTCGTTTGCATCATAACATTTGCTTTCAAGTTTCAGTTCCTGATCTGTCATCTACTCACCTTATATATTATAAATATTTGATAGAAAATTGCATATAAATCTATTGTAGAATGAACAAAAATGATTAATTATGATATAATTATTTGAAATTTACAACCAAAATCTGATATAATCGCCAATTTTTAAAGTTAATATCTTTTTAGTAACCTTTTTTTATTAAAAGGATTAATATTATAATATGGTAAAGGTAAGTATTTTAGGGTCAACTGGAATTATAGGAAAAAACGTTGCATTCACACTTGCACGTGAGGATACAGTTGACGAGATAGTAATGTTTTCAAGACCTCAAAGTCTTGAAAAGGCAAAGGGTGAAACCTATGACATGTATGATGCCCTTGCAGCACGTGACATTGACTGCAAGCTGACACCGACCTGTGATTTTGAGGATATCGCCGATTCAAATATAGTTCTCATTGCTGCAGGAATTCATAGGGAAAAGGGCATGAAAAGGCTTGACCTTGCTGTTCCGAATGCTGAAATCGTTAACTATTATTCAAAAAAGATTGCCGAACATGCTCCTGATTCAATAATCCTTGTTGCCACAAATCCCGTTGACGTGATGACAACCATTGCGCTCAGGGCGTCCGGATTTAAAAAGAGCAAGGTAATCGGTGTTGGAAACCACCTTGACTCATTAAGATTAAAGAACTATTTCTCAAGACAAATCGACATCAACAGTTCAGAGGTCCACACAAGGGTCATCGGTGAACACGGAGACCATATGGTTCCGCTTTTAAGTTCCACAACCATCGGAGGTATACCTTTGAAGTATTTCGTTGAATATGTGGACTTGGACATAAGAGGACTTGTAAACCAGCTCAGACATGCCGGAAACACCATCATCTCCAAAAAGGGAGCCACTGAGTACGGTCCTGCGTTCGCTATTTCAAACCTTATTTCCACAATAATCACAGATACCCACAGGGTACTGACCGTCAGCAGCTACCTTGACGGGGAGATTGAAATGGTTGATGACGTGTCCCTTGGTGTGCCTGCGGTCATAACAAAAAGAGGGGTTGCAATGATTGTGCCTATCCATATGAACGACATAGAAAAAAGGGAATTTTTCGAAGCGGCACGTACAGTCAGGGATGCGACCAATGAGGTCCTTGAAAAATTGGATATCTAGGTGTTTTCATGAAACTTGTTGTTCAGAGAGTTACCTCCGCAAGCGTCGAGGTTGAAGGAGAAAATGTCGGTGCGATTGATGATGGTCTCATGGTACTTGTCGGTTTCGGTGAAAACGACACCACCAGGGAGGCTGACTACTTGTCAGGAAAGCTTGCGAAATTGAGGATCTTTGAGGATGAAAACGGCAGGATGAACAGGTCCGTCAGGGATATCGGTGGAAAACTCTTGCTGGTTCCCCAGTTTACCCTGTATGCACATACCAAAAAGAACAGGCCGTCATTTCACAAGGCCCTTGCACCTGACAGGGCAACCGAGCTTTTTGACTATTTTACAGAAAAGTGCGGTGAACTGGTTGAGGTTGAAACCGGCGAGTTCGGTGCGTTCATGAAGGTGAGCCTCTTGAACAACGGGCCTGTAACCATCATCTTGGAAAAGGAATTTGAGTAGTAACAAATTGAATACAAATATTTAAAAACATTTACAACATATATATTTTTACATAATAATATGGTGTAAAAGTAAATGAATAGTCAAACTCCAAAATCCCATGAAATAAAAAGACTGACCACTCCATTGACCTTTGAGAATTCCAGGGCATATGACAGTGAAGGAAATCTTTTGAAATGCAGTGAAACATTGTCAGATGTAAGGTTCACCATCGAACCCAAGGATAACCTTTTAAACGACAATGAGATCCTGCAGTATGCTCCAGAGTCAAAGTCAGCATCAGCAATAAGACTCAAGAGAGGCTTTGGGAGTATTTGGGATGTTCTTGCCATTCATGAGTCACTTCCATGGATTTTGGCTTTATATTATACTGTGCTTATAAGCATTGCAATTCCGGTAACATATGAAAAGCATATATTCGGAATGTATCTTATTTTGGTATTGTTCATCATACCGTTGATTTATCTCTTTTTCACATTTAACCTGAAAAGGTATGCCAAGAATAATGTGTCTGAAGTTAAGGTTCCTAAAAAGGAGACTAAAACCGAAAAGGTTGCTGAGGCTCCTGTTGAGGAAAGTTCAGGTCTTGACTCCCTTAAGATGTATGAGAAAGAAATCAACAACCTCAAGGTGCTCTTTGGCGTAAAGGAGAAAGTTGTCCGTGAACTTATTGAAAAGCGTTTCCAGCCGCCGCAGATAACATATGACCGTTTCATCTCGGCGGTTGACAGCTGCGACAAACTTTTCAATGTACAGGCGGATGGGGCATCAAACATCATTAAACTGGCTGCCGAAGACACTCCAAGGGTACGTGAAGAGATAGAAAACAAGATCGATGCAATGAAAAGAATTATAGACCAGATTGAAGATTTGACCAATGAGCTGGTGATAAACATCAGTTCTGCGGGCGAGTCACCAGAAGAGGTGAAAAACCTCCTTGATGACATGGAGAATTTGATAGATTCAGTTAAGGATTATTAGGTGATGATATGGCTAAAAGTTGTCCGAAATGTGGAAAGGATTTGCCTGACGATGCAAAGTTCTGTATGGATTGTGGATATACCATTGACAGTCCAGACAGCACAAAATCAAGCATCTTCTCAAATGGCACAATATTCATAGTCATTATTGTTGTGATATTGGTGATTGGAGGAATATTTATTGCATCCATGGGCTTTGGTGGAAATGACACATCAAAAACTCAGGATGTTCAGGAAAGCGTGGTTGACATGACAATAACCGACGTTCTAGGTTATGACAGCAGTTATGATTCCAAAAAAAGTTATACTTTATACACTGAAGCTATATTCAATAAGGTTCCAGGTGATTTGAAGGGATATAATGTAAAGACCACATATTATGATGCCAATGATTCCGAAATAGGTCATGAAACCGAAACATTGGACAACATATATTATGACAGTCAGTATTCCCTCAGTTTTGGACATTATACTGTATACAAAAAACCTAACCCGGACCATGTGACTGTGGAAATCCTTAAAGGCAGTAAAGTTGTTGACACTTATACAGAAAAGATTGATAAAAATAAAATTGATTATTTGAATTAAGGTGATAATATGGCTGAATTCTCACTTGATGTAGATGGCATTAAAGAAAACGTTGAAAACTCAATTAAGGAAGAACAGGAAAAACTGGACACTCCAGTAATAAAAGATCAGGCATCCAACAATGCTGAAGCAATATTTGAAACTGATTTGGATAACCCTCAGGCTAGGGAAGGCATCCTCAAACCTCTGGACAATTTCGGTTTGAATGAAATGTCCCGTTCAGCATCACACAATGAAATGCTCTCCACAAGATTTGTCGATTTGACAAAAGGGGGCAAGGATGCGGACAACATCGGTGAACAGTTGATTGAACTCAACAAGCAGATGAAGGATCTCGACCCGAGCAAGGTAGACTTTGCCAAAAAGGGAGTTATCGGAAACCTGATGAATCCGGTCAGAAAATACTTTGCAAAGTATGAGAAGGCTGAAGTTGCAATAGCAGACATTGTAGAGTCCCTTGAAAAAAGCAGCAAAGTTCTTCAAAATGACAATACAACACTTCTGAATGAAGAGAATTACTTAAGGGAAGTCACCAACAAGCTTCTGGCTGAAATTGAACTTGGTAAACAGATGGATGCATCAATTGAAGCGCAGATTCAGACTGCAGAAATCGAAGGTGTGGACCAGAACAAGATAGATTTCGTCCGTGAGGAAGTTCTCTTCCCATTAAGACAAAGGATCATGGACATGCAGCAGATGATTGTTGTAAACCAGCAGGGTATTGTTTCCCTTAATGTCATAAGACGTAACAACAAGGAGCTTATCCGTGGGGTCAACAGGGCAAAGACCGTTACAGTTTCCGCACTGAGGACCGGTGTGATGGTTGCAAGCGCACTTTATGACCAGAAGATTGTCATGGACAAGATCAACATCCTTAATGAGACAACCGAAAACATCATATCCGCCACTTCCCACATGCTCAAGGAGCAGGGAAGCGAAATACAAAAGCACAGTGCAGAAACCATGATTTCACCTGATGTGCTGAAATCCGCATTTGCAGAGGCCCTGCAGGCAATCAATGATGTAAGCTCATATAAGGTTCAGGCATTGCCTCAAATGAAAGCGACAATTGATCTGTTCTCTGACATGGCTCAAGAGGGTCAAAAAGTAGTTGACAAAATAGAAACTGGAAACAATAATATCTTAGAGTAAAATGAATTTCGCAGATAAAATTAAAAAATCATGGTGGGTAATCCTTTCATTCGTGTTCTTCCTAAACGGTACTGGGTTCCTGTATATAGGATTGAAGCACAACAACAGAAACTGGATAATTGAAGGGTTGGCCTATGAGTTTCCATGGTTTTTCTATTTTATATTATTTGCAATCTATCAGATGGGCATTCCATCAACACTCATACTGTCATTTGCATCAGTATTGATGATAATCAGTATAATCCGCTCATTCTGGGTGGCAATAAAGCTTGTTGATGTATATGAGAACAATGAAAAGTATGCAATTAAACAGACCAATCTGAATCATCGTGCAGGCACTCAGGAACCTAACAGCAACTTGGGCGTGACCTGCTGCATATGTCTGATATTCATTTTCATCGTATTTGCCGCAATGGCAATATTTTAGTTAGTTAAGTGATTCCTTAACTAATTTTTACTATTTTTTTTAAATTTATTTATCATGAATTACATAAGTTCTAATATGTTTAGAAAAATGAGAAGGGCTAAACAGGAACTTTCAAAAGAGGAATGCATTGAAATTTTAACCAATGAGCCAAGAGGAGTTCTTGCACTGTTGGGCGATTATGACTATACATATGCGCTTCCTATGACTCATGTATATGTCGACGGAAAGATTTACTTTCACGGAGCACAGACCGGCCATAAAAACGATGCTGTAAAAAAGCATGACAAGATTTCATACTGCGTCATGGATAAGGGAGTCCTCAATGATGACGGATGGTCATACACATTCAGAAGCGTGATTGTTTTCGGTACAATCAGGACCCTGGATGACGACGATGAAAAAACAGATAAGCTAACCTATCTGGGAGACAAGTTTTTCCCGACACATGAGGGGACTGTTGATGAAATCAGAAGGTTGCTTCACAAAACTGAGGTTTTTGAAATTACAATTGATCATATGAGCGGTAAAATCGTGGTGGAGAAGTGATTTTATGATTGGAAATGAGTGGGATGATGTCCTAGAAGACGAATTTCAAAAGGACTACTTTACAGACATTATGGAATTCGTAAATGCAGAGTATGAATCAAAGACAATATATCCTCCATATGATGAGATATTCAATGCTTTCAGAATGACTCCGCTGAGCAACGTGAAGGTTGTAATTTTAGGCCAGGACCCGTATCATGAGGCCGGCCAGGCTCATGGGCTTGCATTTTCAACCCCTGAGGGTAGGCCAATTCCAAGATCACTTAAAAACATATTCAAGGAAATCAACGCTGAATACGACTATCCCATACCCGAGTCAGGTTGTCTTGAAAAGTGGGCCAGACAGGGTGTATTTCTCCTAAACACTGTCCTGACTGTTGAGGACGGAAACGCCAACTCACACAGCAAATGCGGATGGCAGACATTCACCGACCATGTAATACAAATCTTGAACGAACAGGAACAGCCTATCGTGTATCTTTTATGGGGAAAGCAGGCTGAAAAGAAAAGTGAACTCATAACAAACCCCAATCATCTTGTCTTGATTACATCACACCCTTCACCATTCTCCGCAAGGAGAGGATTTTTAGGGTCCGATCATTTCAAAAAGGCAAATGAATTTTTAAAAAAATGCAATAAAAAAGAGATAGATTGGAGATTATGACTAG
>NZ_CADAJR010000037.1 GCF_902788255.1 uncultured Methanobrevibacter sp. | reverse complement strand
TTTTTTTGATGGTGATTGGTATTGTTCTGTTTATGATGTGGGTGATGTTGATCCTGTTGATCATTATTTGAATGTTGGTTATGCTTGTGGTTTTAATCCCGGTCCTGATTTCAGCACTTTTCAGTATTATGAGTGTAATGATGATATTAAAAAGAGGCATATGAATCCTTTACTTCATTATGAATTGCATGGACGAAATGAGAATAGGATTTATAAGCTTGATAAGGAGAAATATATTAAATTTTACAATGCAATTTCTAATTCTCCTTTTTTTGATGGTGATTGGTATTGTTCTGTTTATGATGTGGGTGATGTTGACCCTATTAATCATTATCTAAATATAGGTTATGCTCGTGGATTTAATCCTGGTCCTGATTTCAGCACAAATGATTATTATGATGCCAATCCAGACGTTAAGGAGTACGGCATGAATGCACTTGTTCACTATGAGCTGTATGGAAGGGATGAAGGAAGAGATATGAAAAAATAGTGATTGTGATTAAGTAATGATTTATATGATAAATGTTTCAAAAAATGTCGACTCAGTTAAATGACATTTATCAAAGTCTATATAAAACTGTAATCCAAAAAAGGGGAAATTGTTGTGTCAGACTGATTAATCTCAAACTCTGGTGAGATGATGTTAAACAAAAAATCAACCATCAAATTAAATAAGGGTTATTAATCCTTATTTACATAATTATTATCATGCCTAAAATATCAGTTATATTACCCGTCTACAACTCGGAAAAATATATTAAAAAATCAGTTGAAAGCGTGTTGAACCAGACATTCACCGATTTTGAACTCATCATTGTAAATGACGGCTCAACTGACGATACGATAAATATATTGAACTCTTTTTCAGATTCAAGAATAAAGATAATCAACCAAACCAACCAGGGTCCGGGGGCAGCCAGAAACAATGCCCTTGATGTTGCAATAGGGGAATACATAATGTTTCTTGACTCCGATGACTGGTATTCAGATGACTGTCTTGAAACAGCCTACCGTGAAATCACCACATACGATGCCGACATGACATTTTTCCAGATGATCAACTACAACAACGGTGAGGTCTATGAGAATGACTGGTTTGAGCTGAAAACATTCGATGAATCATTTGAAAACAGGTTTTTCTCACCTGCAGAGACTCCGGGATCAATATTCGACCTATCTGTTGGGGTATGTCAGAAGATTTACCGTCATGAATTCCTAAAAAGGATTGATGCCAGGTTTCCGGAAGGCATATTCTTTGAGGACATGCCGTTTTTCTATTATGTCTATCTGAAGGCGGATAAGATTTCAATAATTAAAAAACACCTGTATTACCGAAGAAAGCATGACGAGTCAATCACCCATGTGGTTGATGAGAAGTTCCTTGACACGGTCGAGGCGGGTCAGGTATTGATGCGTATCTTTATAGAAAATGGTTGGTATGATGTATATAAGTATGACCTACTTGCCTACAAAATCAATGGCCCACGCTATGCTTTAAGGGACCTTCCATTAAAATGCAAAGATAAAATGTTTGAGTTAATTAAAAAGGACTATGAAGAAATTAAAAGGGGTCCGTATTATGGTGACTTTTTGGATGAACTTGGACCTGTAAAAAAGAAGTTCTTTTTGGATGTTTTAGAATCCAAAAATTATGGGGAATTTGAAATAAAATCAAAAAGTTAAGTTTTCAATTCTATAAAATTCCTTTTTTTGAAAGCAGCTGGCGAGGATTGTCAACGATGGCTTTCATGGCCTCATCATGTGTTAGTCCCGCACCCAATGCGATTTCATATGACTTTTCAAATGTAATCAGGTTGTCCGGTGAGTGGGTGTCGGTATTTACCAAAAGATTGTTTCCGACTTCACGTGCGATGTTTGCAACGTGCCCGTTTCCAAGGCAGTGTCCCTTACGTGCGGAAATTTCAAGGTAGATGTCGTTTTTCTTAGCAATTTCAGCTTCCTCTTTTGTTATGAGACCCGGATGACCCAATATGTCAACATGTTTGGATTCGACAGCCGCACGGTTTGTGCCTGGTGTTACCGGTTCGTTTAGGGTTTCACCGTGAACGACAACAATCTTTGCGCCCAATTCCTTTGCCCTTTCAGCGATTCCGTCAATTGATTCGCATGGCGCATGGGTTACTTCAGCTCCCAAAACGACTGTGATGTCCCAGTTTGCATTTATATCATCGATTGCATCCTGGATTGCTGGAATTGTCTCTACGTTTGACCAGTCGACATGGTCTGTAATCGCTATTGCTTCATGGTT
Organism: uncultured Methanobrevibacter sp.; assembly: GCF_902788255.1. NCBI lineage: Archaea > Methanobacteriati > Methanobacteriota > Methanobacteria > Methanobacteriales > Methanobacteriaceae > Methanobrevibacter > uncultured Methanobrevibacter sp. The sequence continues at coordinate 19,279 of NZ_CADAJR010000037.1, read as the reverse complement.
TAGTTTCAATGCTCTTCTTGCAAGTTCGGAGGGTAATAATTCTCCGTCACTGAAGAGACTGTGCATATGTAAATCGATTCTTTTTGCCATATAATAATTTATATAATAGCTAGAATATATATTTATATAACTTTAAAAATTTAGAGGTATTTAAAATGAAAGCAAAAGCAGTAAAAATGGCAGACGGTGTCTACTGGGTGGGTGTTATCCACTGGCACAGCAGAACCTTCCACGGTTATGGAATCCCTGGTACCACCTACAATGCATATCTGGTATTCGGTGATGAAAAGACCGTATTGATTGATAACGTTTATCGTGGAATGTTTGAACAGTTCGACGCAAGGGTAAAGGATGCATTTGCTCAGGAAGGTAAAGAGTTCAAGATTGATGTGTTTGTACAAAACCACTCTGAAATGGACCATTCCACATTCCTTAGACAAACCATCGAGCAGTACAATCCAGATGCTGAAATCTACGCTTCAGCAAACTGTATCAAATTCCTTGATGCACAGTATCACAATTTCTCAGACCTTGACATCAAGGCCGTTGCAACAGGCGATGAGCTTGACATAGGAGGAAGGACCCTTAAATTCATCTCAGCACCTATGCTTCACTGGCCGGACAGCATGTTCACATTGCTTGCTGAAGAGGGAATTCTGTTCTCAAACGACGCATTCGGTCAGCACGTAGCACGCTCCAAAAGGTTTGACGATGACTATGATACAGAATACCTTTTAAGGGAAGCTCAAAAGTACTATGCAAATCTCGTTACCTTAGGTTCCCCTATGCTTCGTATGAAACTTCAGGAACTTACCGACACAGGTTTAATCAACGACATTAAGATGATTGCACCATGTCACGGTCAGATTTGGAAAAACCCTGCTCCAATCGTTGAGAAATACTCCGAATGGGGATCTGGTGTATGCAAGGACAAAATCACTGTAATCTATGATACAATGCACCACTCAACCGAACAGCTGGCTTATCAAATCGCTGAAGGTATCATGAGTGAGGGCGTTGAGGTCGCAATGTATTTTATGCAGGAGGACGGACCTGACGATGTGATTACTGATATTTTAGATTCAAAAGCTATCGCACTTGGTGCTCCTACAATGATGAACAAGCCATTCCCAAGAATCGGTAACATGATGTACTGGCTTGACTGTGTCAACTTCAAGGGAACAGGCAGCGAGAAAAACGCTTTGATTTTCTCATCCAAAGGATGGGGTGGAGGAGCCGTTGCAAAACTCCAGAATGATTTGGAAGCTGCAGGTTTTAATGTAACCGACACTTTGGATGTATTGTTCGTGCCTGATGAGGATGTTTTGGCTGAAGCGTTTGAGAAAGGTGCGGAACTGGCAAGGTCAATTAAAGAATAATTTTTCTTATTCTTTATTTTTTTTATATTATTATTGTTGCAAGTCGCAACATTTAAATACTAAATTATTTAAAATAAAATCAAGGAGTTAATATTATGTCAAGTTTAGTAATTTACTTTTCAAGATCTGGGGAAAACTACTTCGGCGGAGAGCTTAAAAACATCGAAAAGGGAAACACCGAGGTAATTGCCGAATACATTCAGGAAATTGATGATGCGGACCTCTTCAAGGTCGAAACCGTAATCGATTATCCTGCAGACTACATGGAGTGCATTGATGTTGCCAAAAAGGAGCAGCAGGTAGCAGCAAGGCCAAAGATTAAGGAAACCTTGGACAATATCGATGCATACGACACAATATACATCGGTTTTCCAAACTGGTGGGGCACACTTCCGATGGCAATGTTTACACAGCTTGAGCAGTTGGATTTCACCGGAAAAATCGTCAAGCCTTTTGTAACACATGAGGGGTCAGGTTTTGGTTCTGCACTTCGCGATATCAACAAGCTATGCAATGGCGCTGAGATAAAGAGTGGCCTTTCAATTCCTGGAGCCAATGTGGGCAGTGCAAAGGACAAGGTCAGAGCATGGATTGATGAGTAGAACTAATTTTCAATATATTTTATTTTTTTTTCATGTCAAAAATTTTAATTAATCCAAAAACATAATATTAATCATGTCAAACTCAGTTTTTGTTCCAGGCCACATTACAGGTTTTTTCACAATCGAAGACCATGACATATCCCTTAAAAAGGGATCATGCGGTGCTGGATTTTTACTTTCAAAGGGTGTCGAAACCACGATTTCCGAAGCTGATGAGTTGACCGTTGATGTCAATCAGGGCGATTCAACCGTTATTGACGAGGTCATCAAAATCATGGAAATTGGTACTGATTTTAAAGTCACTCAGGACATTCAGCTTCCAATAGGTGCCGGTTTTGGAACTTCTGCCGCTTCAGCGTTAAGTTTAACTTTGGCTTTAAACGAATTTTTAAACTTGGGTTACTCCAGGGATTTGTGTGGTCAGATTGCACATATGGCTGAGGTCAACCTCGGCGGGGGTCTGGGTGATGTCATTGCACAGACCGGAAAGGGAATGGTTTTAAGAACACAGCCGGGAGCACCTGGAATTGGAGAGATCAAATCCTTTGAACATGATGTTTATATTGCTTGGAAGACATTTGGAGGAATTGAAACCTCTTCAATAATTTCCAATCCACATCACAAGCAGGCGATAATCGATACCGGTTTGAAATATCTGGAGTACTTTGAGGAAAAGCCGTCACTTAGGAACTTTTTGGACTTCTCATATAAATTTTCATCCGAGACAAATCTGATGTCAGATGAGGTGAAAAATCTGGTTGATTATTTTAATTCAAGGTCTGATATTTTGGGCAGTTCCATGGCCATGCTTGGAAATACTGCATTTGCATTCGCTCAAAATGAAGAGGCATTCAAAAATCTGGAAGTTGAAAACCTGCATATAGATAAACTCAACAATATTGGGATAGTTTATGATTAAATTAAGTTATGATATCAAAAATTACCGCAAAGATTTGGCCGAATTGATAAAACCTGGCGATACTGTCATAGAACTCGGATGCCACCTTGGAGGAACCACCCGACTGATACATAAGGACGCTAATGTAATTGCCATTGACAATTCACCCGAAGCAATAGGCGAGATGTCATGCATTGAAAATGTTTTGTTCATTTCCGGTGATGTTCGCCTTCACGAAATAATCAGGAAAGTCTATGAGATTGAACAGAAATGTGATGTTCTTGCAATAGATCTGGGTGGAGGATATCATCCTGACACAGTATTTAAGGTATTTTATATCTGGTCATCAACATTCAAACCGACCCATACGGTAATCAGAAATCGTGGAATACTTGAATTTTTCAATTCAGCATTTTCAAGCGGTGAAGATATAAAAAGCGAATCCGGATATCTTGATTCATATCATGATTCAGGCATCCCTCCACTGATAAAGGAGTTTGAACTTTGGACACCATCTCTCAAAAAAGAGTGAACGAACTGTTCGTTATATCAATTTTAATAATACTTCTTTATATATATTGGATTATATATTATAATTATCGATAATTTAACATTGATTTTTTTATATCATGTTTAAATCGGAGGCTTGAAAATGAACCTTAAAAGATTGTCAATAATATTCTTGATATTTTTAACTTTGATGGTATCTATCTCAGTTATATCTGCAGCTGACAGTGAAGTTGCAGCATTAGGGACGTCAAATGATGAAGTAGATAGAAGTGTACTTTCAAATAGCACTCAAGCAGTTGAACAAACACAGAATGTCGTAAATTCAGATGTAAAACAAACCACCAAATCAAACCTTCCGCCAAAAACCAAAACAAAAGTAGAAGCTGATCAGGTTGCAGTAACCTACAAGAAAAAAGGTATTTTTAAAGTAAAAGTCGAAGACAGATATGATGATGAAATTAGTCATGCAAAAATTAAAGTTAAGATTGGAACAGGATCCAAGGCAAAGACTTTCAATGTAAAGACTAATTCATATGGAGTGGCAAAAATCAATACAAAAAGTTTAAAAACAGGGGCTCATAAAGTAGTAATCATATCAAACGATGACCGGTATGATATTTACAAAACTTCCAAAATCTTTGTTGGAAAACAGTATACAAAAACAATAAAATCACCGTCTAAAAAGGCAACCCTTAAAAAAGGTGACTCTATAAGACTCAGGTCTTATTACGATGATGATGACAGGGAAGTTAAGGTTGTTCACAAAAAGGCAAAACATACCAAAATCCTAAAAGCGAAATTCTATCTCAAAAACAAGTACAATGGCAGAACCATTGTAAAAACAGACAGGGTAGATTTTGATGACGGAAGATGGGAGATGCCTGAAGAGGACTACTCATACTACCGATACTCATTGGTTAAAGTAAAAGTATACTACATAGCATATTAATATTGGGAAGTTTTTCCCAGTATTTATATTTTTAAGGGGGAAAAATGAGCTCAGACAATCAAAATTTGGATTCAGACTTTATTAAAAAGGACAAAATCGTACAGCACACCGTAAATGGTATATCTCGTTTTTTAATTCTGTGGGTCATAATGGAAAACGGTCCGATTCATGGATATGGTCTATTAAAACTGTTAAACAAGTTTTTTGAAAACCTCATTGATGTGGGGTCACTTAGAAAATCCTCACCAAGTCGTGTCTATCCAATATTGAAGGATATGGAAAAAAATAATTTGATCAGAGGCGAGGAAGTTGTCCAGGACAACAAGAAAGTGATATACTATGAAATCACCGATGCCGGAAGATTTCTGGTACACTATATCCGTGACAGCTATCAGATAATCAGAAAGACCGGACAGGGTTCACTCTTTGTTGAGTTTTTAAATAGTGGAGAATAGATTTGATTTGGAATTGATTTTGCAAAATCGTTTACTTCTATTTTATTAATTTATTTGTTTTTTTTTAAAATCATCTTTCAAAATTGTTGCCAGAACATATTTGAAAAATTGCATAATCTTTTTAAAGGATACTACTTGACACTATGATAAAAACATTATTTTTTTAAATAACTGTTTAAAATTAATTATTGATTTTTACATGTTAATTAAATTCGACAATTGATTGTTATATTTTTGTACAATTAATATTATATATCATTATAAAGATAATATAAAGTGAGGTTTTAATTATGATAGGTAAAAAAATCCGTTTAGAAAGAATCATTAACAGAAACACTGGAAGAACAGTAATTGCACCTATGGATCATGGTGTGTCAAGCGGCCCTATTCCTGGAATCATCGATATGGATGAGACAGTGGAAAGTATCTCCCAGGGAGGAGCAGATGCAATTTTAATGCACAAAGGTATAGTCAAACAAGGTCACCGTGGATACGGTAAGGATATAGGTTTGATTGTGCACTTATCAGCAAGTACTTCACTTGCACCAGATCCAAATGATAAGGTGACTGTAACATCAGTCGAAAAGGCAATACAGCTTGGAGCAGATGCTGTCTCAGTTCATGTAAACCTTGGATCTGATACAGAAAGTCAGATGCTTCAGGAATTAGGTGAAATCGCTGAAACCTGTGATTACTGGGGAATGCCTCTGCTTGCAATGATGTACCCTCGTGGTCAGAAAGTGGAAAACGAACATGACGTTGAATTTGTAAAACATGCCGCACGTGTAGGTTCAGAGCTTGGTGTGGACATCGTCAAAACAAACTACACCGGAGATCCTGATTCATTCAGGGAAGTTGTTGAAGGGGCAATCGTGCCTGTTGTAATTGCAGGAGGTCCAAAAATCGACACAGATGAGGAACTTTTACATATGGTAAAGGACTCCCTTGAAGTTGGAGGAGCAGGTGTGGCTTTCGGACGTAATCTTTTCCAGGCTGAAAACCCAGGTAAGATTACAAGAGCCATCTCTGAAGTAGTTCACCACGATGCAGAAGTTGATGAAGCAATGAAATTCCTTGAATAGGTGATAAGATGGAAAACAAATTCGCTTGGATATCAACTCCCGATGAGCTTTGGGATGACAAAAAGGAAATGATAACCACAGCACTCGAATCCGGTATAGACCATGTCCTTGACCTGGATGACATTGAAAACATCAGAAAATTGGGAAATGTCAAGATAATTGCAAACAGCGACGATGCAGATATCTATCTTGTTGGAATTAATGGTGAAGGAGACGGATTTGTGGAGTTGAATGAGGACTTTACAGACTCAGTTGATATCGCAAATGCAAAAAAGGCTAAAAGCGAAGGAAAAAAAGTATGTGCATATATAGTAATAACAGACAAGGCACACGAACAGCTGGCGGTAAAGTTAGGTTCAATTGTGGACTATATCATTCTTGTTGGAACCGACTGGACAATTATTCCGCTCGAAAACATCATCGCTGACCTGCAGAAGGTTGATGTTGAAATCATAGCTGCGGTACGTGACCTTGACGGTGCACGTGTTGCCCTTGAAACCCTTGAGCACGGAACCGACGGTGTAATATTTGAGGCAAACGATTTCAACAACATCAAAAGGATTGCACAGGAGGTTGTTGAAGCTTCACAAACCAAATATGAGCTTAAGGTTGCAACAGTAACAAACGTAAGGCCTTTGGGTTCAGGTGACAGGGTATGTGTGGACACTACTGACATGATGAAGCCTGGTGAAGGAATGCTCATAGGTTCATATTCAAAATCCATGTTTCTGGTACACTCAGAATCCCTTGAAAGCGAATATGTTGCATCACGTCCGTTCCGTGTTAATGCCGGACCTGTACAGGCATATGTGATGGTGCCTGGAAACAAGACAAGATACCTATCAGAACTTGTTGCCGGAGATGAAGTGTTGATTGTCGACACTGAAGGCAACTCCAGAACAGCCTATGTCGGAAGAAGTAAAATTGAGAGAAGACCACTGATATTGATTGAGGCCGAATATGAAGGTCAAATAATCAGAACACTTCTTCAGAATGCAGAAACAATCAGAATTGTTGATGAAAACAACGACCCTCTATCAGTGGCGGACGTTAAACCTGGAGACAAGGTAAAGGTTTACATAGAATCAAATGCGCGCCACTTCGGTATTGCAATTGATGAAACTATAATAGAACAATAGGTGTTTAAATGTCACAGATCAGAGCTTTTCTTGCTATAGACCTGGATGAGGACTTAAAGCCAAAGATATATAAACTCATCAAGGAATTCAAACAGATTGATGCCAAAATAAAGTATGTCGAACTGGAAAACCTTCATCTGACCCTGAAATTTTTCGGTGAAATAGACACTGAAGGTTTAGGCCTAATCGAAAAGGCAATAGCCAATGTTTTATCCGAATTCGAACCTTTCACTGTTAAGATTGCAGGTTGCGGAGCGTTTCCAAATGCCAACCGCATAAAGGTCATATGGGTTGGAATCGAAAACGATGAAATCATAAGGGACCTTCACGACAGGCTCGATAAGGAATTTGTCCGTCTTGGCTTTGATAAGGATAAAAGATTTTCAACACACTTGACCATTGGGCGCATGAAGTCCGCCAAAAACAAGAATCAGGTCAAATCAACAATTGAAGAGCACTCTGAAATTGACATTGGAGAGATGGAAGTCGGTGAAATCAGACTCAAAAAGTCCACCCTTACACCGGCAGGACCTATATATGAGGATATAACAGTATTTGAATTGTGATTATATGGATTATGAGGTTATACTAAAGGATATCAAACCTACAGCTGATGAAAAACATCATATTGATGATGTTTCATCACGGATAATGAATTTCCTGCAGGATGCATGTGATAAGAGAAACCTCAATGTAAAGGTTTCACTGGTGGGTTCGGTTGCCAAAAACACAGCCCTTAAGGGAAAATCAGACATTGATATATTTATGGCCTTTCCATTGGATACGGATAAGCAATTCCTGAAGAAAGTTGGATTGGAACTTGCCCATGAATGCTGTGATGAGTTTGATGTTGATGCGGAACACCATTATGCCTCACACCCCTATGTTACAACCCACATTGAAGGATGTGAAGTGGATATTGTCCCATGCTATGCAATTGAGGACGGAAGCCAGCTGAAATCGGCTGTCGACAGGACAATACTCCATACCCGTTACGTAAAAAGTAACCTGACTTCCGGCCAGGAGGATGAGGTTTTACTTTTAAAGCGCTTCATGGCAATGACCGGAACATACGGATCTGAGTTCAAGGTTGGAGGATTTGCTGGATACCTATGTGAACTGCTGATCATCCACTACGGGGACTTTGAAAGCACCCTTAAATCAGCAGTCAACTGGAGATACGGCCATGCCATAGATCTGGAAGGCTACAATACTGCCGGAAACTTTAAAGATCCCCTTGTTGTCATTGACCCGACAGATAAAAACAGAAATGTCGCAGCGGCATTGAGGCTCAACAAGCTGGCGGAATTCATCCAGTCCGCACGCAATTTCATATTCTCAGACAATAAAACGGATTATTTTTACCCATTGAATAAGAATTTAAACAAGCAAAACATTCTGGATGAACTGTCCAAAAGGGGCAGCGAGTTTATTGCAATACGCTTTGACATTCCGGACATTCCCCTGGACACCCTTCACCCTCAGCTCAAAAAGACATGTGAAGCCCTTGAAAGCAAGCTGAACGCAGAGGAGTTCAATGTATTCAAGGCTGACTACTGGAGCGATGAGATAATAAACTGTGTTATTCTGCTTGAGATGGCATCATCAAGGCTTAACAATGTCAGGGTCAACAAGGGTCCAAAGGTTTTCATAACAAGGGCGTGTGAGAATTTCGCTGCAAAATACGGTCGTGAAAACTGCTATGTTGAAGGGGACTTTCTTGTCCATCTTCAAGAAAGGGAGTTCAGCGATGCTGAAACCCTCATCAGATATATTTTCACCGATGAGCATATCGGACTGATTAAGGTTGGAAAAAACCTAAAAACTAACATAATTAAAACATTTGAATTCATTGACATTGAGGATGTCAATCCGGATTTCCTAGATAATTTTATTAATCCCGGACAATATATTGTAAGGTAGTTCTTACAATCTTTTTTTTTAAGTGATAACATGTGTGAAAAGACATTATATGATTTTGAAAATCAAAGCCTATCAGATTATAAGCCAATTGAAAAACAGACATTAAGAAAGGCTTCCGAGTTAAATGACAAGTTAATCGACTTAAAGACCCTTCTTGAGGACATATCATATGACTGGGGAGATTTTATAGACTTTCTCGAAAGCGAGAGAATCTCAAAATACTGTGAGTTCAAGGGTCAGGAAACAATCGATTTTGATGAGGAGCTACTTAATGCAATTGTTAAAACCCTTAGACAATCTCTTATAAATACCAACAAGGCCATTGATTATAATTCTAAAAAAATTAAAATAAATCGTGTGATTGATGGATAATTTCATAGAAAGTTTTATAATGTTCAATGTAAATAATATTAATCATGTCAGAGATAAAAAAACTCACGGCTGATGTCAATGTCGATGAATACTATGAAAATTATGTGGACTTCGAGAAGTTCTCAAAACTTTGCATAGCCGAACAGGAGGAGCTAGGGTATAACTGGAGCTATCCTCCATTTGATTTTGATGTTGATGAGTTATGGAAATCTTACAATAAACTTAAGCTGATTGCCTTTAAAATTGAATTTTCCGAAGAGGAACAGGCAAACACATTCACTGACGCTGAGCTTGAATATGTCCTGAAGAGATTTGAAAAGTTTAAGGTAAGACTGATGAATGACATTTACGTTTTGGAAAATGAAAATTCCCAGGGACTCTTTTTGGGCAAATGCAATCTGTGCATGAGATGCACAAGGGAATTTGGAATGATGTGTAAGATGCCATTCAAGATGAGATATCCTCTTGAAGCACTTGGTGCAGACGTTGACAGGACAGTTGAAGACATTTTCGATTATAAAATCCAGTATGCAAAGGATGGAAAATTACCTCCATACCTGATATTTGTAGGCGGATTGTTATACGATAAAAAGTAGGTGATAAAATGAAAGTAAGTATAATTGGTGGAACAGGACCACAAGGTCTTGGAATTGCAGAAAGATTAGCAATTGCAGGTGTAGATGTAATTGTAGGATCTAGAAAAGAAGAAAAAGCACTGGACGTAGTAGAACAAGCTAAAAAAGATTTAGCCGATTATGACTTATCCAACATGTGTGGTATGGCTAACGAGGATGCTGCCCGTGAAGGTGATGTGTTAATCATCACAGTACCATTGGCCGCTCAAAAACCAACCGTTGAAGGTATCAAAGAGTTCTGTAAAGACAAGATAGTCATGGATGCTACTGTGCCTCTTGAAACCGCAATCGGTGGAAAACCATTCCGTTTCATTGATCTCATGGAAGGATCAGCTGCTGAAAGAACCGCTAAAATCCTTGAAGGAACTGGTGCAAAAGTAATCTGTGCATTCTGTAACATTTCAAACTCACACCTTGCAAACATTCCAGAAGAAATTGACTGTGACTGTTTAATTGCAGGAGACGACAAGGAAGCAAAAGAAACCGCAGCAGAAATAATTGACAAAATCCCTGGTGTCAAAACAATCGATACAGGTATTTTGGAAAAGGCAAGAATCATCGAAAAAATCACTCCATTATTAATCGGATTAAACATAAAATACAAATCCCATTATGGTGGATTAAGAATTACAGGTATTCCTGCATTAGATAAAGACTAGATTAACATGGATTCATTTAAGCAAATTATTGGTAAAAACATCAATGAAGTTGACTTAGATGAATCACCCGATTTTTTTATAGCCGCATTGGAGTATGACACCAAGCTCTGCGGCAAAAGATACCCATCATCAAAGTTCAAGATTGCAGATCTGGACTATTTCAACATGATTAGCTTTTCCGAACTGTTCAGAAAGGATAAGATAGTAATCATATGGTACCATGATGACATCATCACCGATTTGGAGTTTTATCATTTGGAAAATGACTTTGACGTTCTTTTCAGTGACTATTATATCATAAAAAAGGCAATTGACAATGGCCTTGCTCATGAACTGACTGAAGGGGACACCAAGTATCTGGGAGCTTCAAGGCTGTCCGAGAAGGTTTCTCAGCCCAACAGTGAACGGCTGGCAAACAAGAGGGAGTTTGTCCTAAAAAAGAAGTATCTTCAGAAAATCATCAATGAAATCAGTATGACATGTTTCTGAATACTGTTCTGGTTTGATTATGACTTTTTTCTGGTCGGAATAGAATGATTTTTTCTGTAATATGTTTTATATGAACTTATTTTAATTTGAATTTATTTTATTAAATATAAATATAATATGAAAATATATAAAGTTGAAAAGATATTTTTTGTAATGTTTAAATTTTTTTATAAAATTTCTTCCAAAAAAATTTGTGAAAAATTTTATACATTATTTTCACTTCACCCGAAAGTGTAACAAATTTTTTATCAATTTATTTGTTATCTGAATAATTTTTAAAAATTTGGATTAAAGGTTTTTCATTGATAAATTGAATATTGTTTAATTAAAAATAATGAATGTATTATACTTTTTTAATTAAATTTATATACAATAATTACATAACTATAAAATACAATAATAATATAATCAATTATTATTGTTATTAAATTATTAGATAATAATGGTTTAATAATGAACAATATTTTATAAAAATCAAAATATTGTTGTAATTTAAATAATATATTTGAGATTTATTGAGTTAAATCAAATTTTATATTAAATCCGATTCATGTTAATATTATTTAACTGGTGTTACTGGTATTCTTTGGCCTAGTCTTTTAGGATGTATATGATTGATTATGTCAGTCATATCTCGTTTTAATTGGGCATGCTGATGGTCAATTATATTATATATGGCAGATTTATAAAATAACTGAAATAAATTTAATCTATATTATTAAATTCGTGATTTAATTAGTTTATAGTGATTTGACTCTCTTTTGAGGGAAAAGATGAAAATTAATAAACTAATGGAGATTGTATTAATAGTTGCTATTATAATGGCGTTTATGAATGCTGTTGCTGCTGCAGACTCTATGGATGGTTCTGCGGTTGGAACAGATGAAGGAAATAATGTGGTTGAAAACGATTTGTCAAGTTCTCTTCAAGCTTCATCAGACAGTGATGTACTTGGTGCCAACACATGGTATGTTAAGGCCGGGGCCACTGGAGGAGATGGATCAGAAGCAAGTCCTTATGGTGATTTGTACTCCGCATATTCCAAATTTAAAGCAGGGGATACAATTTATGTCATGGATGGAACTTATAAAGGTACTAGAAATATAGGTTTACAGATGACAAAAAGCAATGTTACCATAATGCTTATGATAATTCAAATCCTATTTTTGATGCAGAACAAAAAAATCAAATATTCTATTTGAAAAGTAATAATGCTATGATTAAAGGTTTAACTTTTATTAATGGTTATTATACATGGGGTTCTGCTTTAGATTTGGATGGTGACAATATAAGAATTGATTCATGTACTTTTAAAGATAATATTGCTCAAGATGAAGAAGGGACTACTGGTCAAGGAACTATTTATATAGACCCTCATAATAATATTGTGATTAATAATTGTATATTTGAAGATAACTATGCACGTGCAATGGGTGGCGCAATTTATAATAATGCTCCCGATGCATTAATTACAAATTGTACTTTTGATAATAACTTTGCTTCAAATGGAGGATCAATTACCACACGTAAAAATGCAAATATCACTAATAATAAATTCAAATCCGGTTTTGGAGCATTAGGTGGAGAAATTTTATGTTTTGGCAGCTATGGAAATATTATAAACAACAATTCTTTTGAATATAGTAATGCTAGATATGGTGGAGCCATAATGGTTTATAGTAATAGTGGCAACAACACTATTTCAAATAATGATTTTTATTGTACCTATGCAAGAGGTTATACTGATAGTGATGGTGGAGCTGTTTATTTACAAGGTCCAAACAATATTTTAGTAAATAATTCATTTGACCGTACTTATGCTATGAGAAATGGTGGTTCAATTTTTGGTACAAAAGGTGCCTTTAACACTACTGTAGATAATTGTACTTTTAAGAATAATAATGCATACGGTATTCCAGATGATAATGTTCCTGGTTTTGGAGGGGCCATTTATTTAGAAAGTGAAAAAAATAAGTTTATAAATTCTAAATTTGAAAATAATGTCGCTCCAGATAATGGTGGTGCAATTTTTATTAGAAATAATGATAATTTAATTGAAAATTGTACTTTTAATAAAAATGCTGCTGGTAGAGGTGGTGCAATTTACATTGAAAAAACCATTTCAGGCCAGAACATTTCAAACACTACCATAAATAATTGTACTTTTAATAATAATGGTAGAGTTAGTGAACAGGACGGCGAACCTAACTTAGGAACAAAGGGTGGAGCAATCTACTCCTGGGGTGTTGACACTCATGTAACCAACTCCAAATTCAACAATAACGTTGCAATGACTGGAGGAGCAATATTATATGAAAGAGGTCACAACTATCTTGAAAACAACACTTTCACAGGCAATAAGGCTTTAAGATATGGTGGAGGAGCTATATCAAGTACCCGTTTCGGAGATACAATAAACAACTGTACATTCACTGACAATTTTGCTTTGGGATATGGTGGAGCTGTAAGTGCGGACTATCCAACAATTACAAACTCCAAATTCATAAGAAATGAAGCAAACCACGGTGGAGCAATATGTACAATAACCGCCAATGTATCCAATTCAGAGTTTTATGACAATGTAGCATATGATCACTGGACCATATTGGCCGCAACAAAATTGATAAGTTCCAATAATGTTCATCCAAATCAGGTTGCACTTTCAATGAATCATACCACATATCTGGAAATGGATTATGATGTTGATAATGAAATCGCCATCATGCCGGGTTATTACGCATACTGTATGGAAGAGTATGCAGATTATCCACAATATGGGGTTTTATGGGAAAACCTAAGATTTGCTCAAAATTCAATATCCGAAGAGGGTGTTGGTGAGTATCTTAAAATATTGATTTATAAATATTGGGACGATGAAACCCATCATTCAAATCTTCAAAAATTAGTTAACGCATTTACTGACCGTAAGTTTAGTGAAAATGATGATCCTATTGTTCAGGAGATAATTTCATTATATGACTCAGGTTATAGGGTTCCGACAAATAATGCCTTAAGATTCTATGAAAATGGAACTGTGGCAGTATTTAACTTTAGAGAAATCATTACACCTTCCGCAACACAGAACGTGTTTGCATTCAACATTACATATAATCCTAATTTAACTGTTGAAAAAGAGATAATTACCAAAGACATTTATCTAAACAGTGATGTGGACTTCAATATCACAGTTACCAACACCGGAGAATGTAACTTGACCAATCTTTGGATTAATGATACTGATTTCAGTGACTGTTTAGTCTACAAGTCATTCAAGTCCTCATTTAATTGGACTTATGACACTGAATCCAAATTATGGATATTGAATGATACTCTGGTTCCAAAAGAATCAGCATATATTATCCTGACATTCAAGGTTACAAAAGCAGGTAACATGACCAATAATGTAACTTCAGGTTTGGCAAATATTACATTTGATAATGATACTGTGAACTTTAGAGTTTACGCTCCGAACATGACTGTTGAAAAGATTTCAAACAACAAAAATGTCAAGGTCGGTGAAATGGCAAGTTTCACTATCATAGTTAAAAATACAGGCGACTGCAACCTGACTGGTGTTTATGTTATTGACAACGGTGCTGAAGGCTTGAACTATGATCATTTCGTGGATGAATCCGGCAAATGGTCATTTGACGGCAAGAATAAATGGACCTATGGAGATGTTTTGGGAATAAGTCAGGCTTCAAACTTTACAGTTTTCTTTAAGGCATTAAGTGAAGGTTTTAAGGTCAACACTGCTGTTGCAGGAAACAACCTTACCAATGATACAGTAAACAGTATCAATACAACTAATGTAACTGTTGAACATAATAATAAAACTGTTCCTGAAAATGAGACTCCTGAAAAACCTGTTAATGAGACTCCTAAAAACAGTACTCAACCACAAAAAGAAGTTAAAACCGCTGTAGAAAATGCAACAGGTAATCCATTAATAGCATTGCTTGCAGTTCTCTTATTGGCCGGTGTGACTTCTTTGAGAAAATTTAAAAAATAATCAATGGAGATTTTTCTCCTAATATTTTTCTTTTTTTAATTAACATATTGAATAAATATATAATCGTTGTTGTTTTTGTGTGTTTAAATTGATATGTCAGTTATATGGGCGCAGTAGTGAAAATTTTTATTTATTCATTTTTTAAAGAGTTTCATGCAATTGTTTATTAAAATGTTCATTACTTAATTTGATTAAGTGATGTTAAAATTTAAATGGTTGATACAAAGATACTAATGTAAAAGAAATTGTGCTTTTATCACACGTGTTATATGTGGTAATTCATAGTTCTTTTATGATTTAATTAAATATTTAATTAAATTGGTATGGTAAATTTGATTTATCATATGGGTAAGTAAAAAATTGTATTCCAATGGAGGAGATAATATCAAAAAAATAATAAAACCTGTTTTATTAATTTTGATATTGTTCTTGTTCGTATCTTTGGTGGGGGTAGTTAGTGCATCACAAGATCCGGCAATGAATGATACAACATTGATGAAAACATCAAATGAAATATCGAGTTCGCTGTCGAGTGACGGTGGTGTGGACAAATTAGGTGTAACTGAGGATGAAGAAATCCTAAAAGCGGACTGGGTGGTTTCCGGAAATACATTTACGGATATTCAGACCGCAATAAATAATGCTAGTAATGGTGATACTATCTATTTGGGTGGTAAAACATTTACTGCATCTGGTTCCACAATTAATGTAAATAAAAATGTTATTATTTGCGGTGGAACTAGTGCTAATCCGGATAGTGTTTCAACATTGACTGGAAATGGAAATAATAATGTTATGTTCACTTTAAGTGCTTCAGGAATTATTTTGAAGAATATTAATTTCATTAATTCTAATGGTGATTCAGCTGTTGGTGCAATAAGTATCCAGGCAAGTGACTGTACAATATCTGATTGTTCCTTTGATTATTGTAAAGCTCAAAATGGAGGAGCCATATATGGGTCTTCCTCAGCATCAAATACCAAAATTGATAATTGTAATTTTACAAACAATGAAGGAAAATGGTATGGTAATGGTGGAGCTATTTATTTGGAAGGAACAAGTTGTGAAATAAGAAATTCAATTTTTGAAAGTAATTCTGCGGGACACTATGGAGCTATTTACAGTAAAGGTTCTACTACTGTTGAAAATTGTAAATTTAATAGTAATAGTGCGCAGGACAATACAAATGGAGCTATTTACAGTTTAGGTGTAACTAATGTAAACAATTGTAATTTCACTCAAAATAATGGAGGAATCATTTACAGTGGTTCTAATAGTGAAATAAAAAATTGTAATTTTGAATCTAATACTGCTCAAGGTAATCCTGTAACTGTAACTAGTCTTGGTACAACTACTGTTGATAACTGTAATTTCACAAATAATCAAGCTGGAGGTATTTACAGTATTGGAAATGCAGAAATATCTAACAGTAATTTCCATAATTTAAATGGGGGCAGTTACAATAAACATAATTTTGGAGCCATTTATTGTGAAGGTTCTACTAATGTAGATAACTGTGATTTTGAAAACAATCAAGTTCCATATAATGATGGTTATGGTGGTGTTTACAGTAATGGTGAAACTACAGTATCTAATTCCAATTTCACTTCAAATGGGGGAGGAGCTATTTTTAGTACTTCCAATGCTGAATTAATTAATTGTAACATTGAAAATCATGAAACAGGTCATGCAGCTGTTATAATTTTAGGTTCCGCAACTGTAAGAAGTTCTAACTTTACTAACAATAAAGGAAGTGATAGTAATGGTGGAGCTTTAAGTGTTAATGGAGTAAATTCTCTTATAGATGGTTGTAACTTTATTGCTAATGAAGTTACTAAAAACTATCTATCAGGTGGTGCTATTGCAATTGTCGGTTCCGGTTCAACAATTTCAAACAGTAATTTTGAAAGAAACAAAGCTGGACAAGGTGGTGCTATAGAAATTGCCACCGCAGGAATTAACATTGATAACTGTAATTTCACTGAAAATGAAGCTACAAATGGTGGTGCAATTGAGGTTTACAATGATAATGCTACCATATCAAATTCTAATTTCAATGAAAACACTGCTACCAGTCAAGGTGGAGCTATCTACATTGCTGATGACTGTCACAGAGCAGACATGAGCTTCTGTAATTTTACAGACAACACTGCTACTACTGGTAAAGCAATTTACGCTGCAGGTACCGGTAACGGTAAAGTAACAAACTGCAGTCTTGGTGGAGTCAGTGATTTAAGTGTTACTGGAGGATATCCTAAATTAACATTTACTTTACAAACAGACTACACAAATATTGTTGTTGGAAACATTGAGGGAGCATCTGGTGAAGGAGGATCAATAGTCCCATTGCCTAACGAAGAAATCGAAGTGATAATTCGTGACAAAAATGGGGTTCAGGTTGATACCGTCTCTGGTGTAACCGACAGTAAAGGACAAATAACATATGATTACTCACATCTTCCAAAAGATTCCTACACATATACCGCAACTTATCTGGACGGTAAAACAAAAGAGGGTACTTTTGGTATTATAACAGTTGAGGGTGATGGATTTTCAGATATTCAAGCAGCAATCGACAGCGCACAAGCTGGTGACACCATTTTCCTTAAAAATATCACTTATTTAAATGATATACAAGGAAATATGGTTATCAATAAGCCATTGGCAATTGTAGGTGTTGACGGAACAGTCTTGAACGCTGAAGGTCTTTCCGGAATATTTACAGTAGATCATACTAATAATGTGAATTTTGATAACATCAAGTTCATCAATGGTAACAACACTGATTATGGTGGAGCCATTGATATTCAGGGCAGTTCAAATGGTGCAGTTACAAACTGTACATTTGTCAACAACACCGCTAACATTGGTGGTGGTGCTGTAAGAGTTTATAATGATGCTGCCGGATGGGATTTCTACAATTCAACCTTCATTAACAACATGCGTTGAGTATTGGAGGTGATACTGGTAGAGATGTTCCAAATGGTGGAGGAGCTATCTGGTCATGTGTTCAGGAAGTATCCGTATATAATTCTTCCTTTAGAGGAAACAAAGGTTCATTTGGGGGAGCATTAAGAGGTTCATTCAACACATATGATTCAAAGTTTATCGAAAACGTTGCTTTTAACGGTAATGGTGGTGCTATTGACGTAACTATTGATAATATAGTAAGTCCTAGACCAACATTGCGATATGAGAATTCAACTTTCATCAACAATACCGCTATAGGTTCACGTGCTGATATTAGGGCTCAAGGTGGAGCTCTTCACATGTTCAACATCCAACACGTGGATATTGTTGACAGTAAATTTTATAACAACACTGCAGACAGAGGTGGAGCAATCGATTTATACATTATCAACACAGTTAATGTCGATAATTCCATCATTGAAAACAACACTGCTATTTCAGAAGGTGGAGGATTATTCATCAACAGTACTGATACTCCAAGTAGATTTACCAATTCCAATATCTCCAATAATCGTGCAGGAACTGACGGTGGAGCTATTTGTCTTTTTGCAAATGGCGCTTACTTTGAAAATATCACTTCAGTAAACAACACTGCATCAAGAGGAGGTTCATCATTTGTCCGTGGAGCCAATACTCAAATATTAAATTCACGCTTTGACAATAACAGTGCAATTTACAACGGCACTGAGGCATCAGGACTTGGTGGAGCATTGGACCTGTTAGGTGATAACACTTATATTAAAAATATAAATTCTTCCGACAACAACGCTTCTCGTGGTGGATCAACTTTCATCAGAGGAGAAAACACAGTCATTATGGATTCTGAATTTGAAAACAACAATGCTACCGTTTACGGTGGTGGTATTGATGTTTTAGGTGGTAACTGTAATATAACCAATGTTGACGTGTCCAACAACAGGGCAGGTGAAGACGGTGGTGCTATTTACGTTAACGGTGACCGTACAACAATAAGAAACGTTACTTCATTCAACAATACTGCGAAACGTGGTGGTTCCACATTCATTAATGGGGACCATACAACTGTCTATAACTGTACTTTAGACAATAACAACGCTACTATTCGCGGTGGTGGATTGAATATTGCGGGTAATGACCTTATCATTTATGATTTGGAAGTATCCAACAACAGAGCTGCCGAAATGGGTGGTGCTATATATATCAGATCTGATCATCTTGAATTCAGG
>NZ_CADAJR010000036.1 GCF_902788255.1 uncultured Methanobrevibacter sp. | reverse complement strand
AGGTGAATTAAATATGGTAGAAATTGCTTTAGGTACTGCTTTAGCAGCTATTGGTGCTGGAGTAGCAATTGGTTTTGCTGGATTAGGTTCCGGTTTAGGTCAAGGTATGGCAGCTGCTGGTTCTGTAGGTGCAGTTGCAGAAGACAATGACATGTTTGCAAGAGGTATTATTTTCTCTGCATTACCAGAGACTCAGGCTATTTACGGTTTCTTGGTTGCAATCTTATTATTAGTATTCTCAGGTTTATTAGGTGGAGGACAAGGATTACCTACCGAAGCAGGTATTGTAGCTATTGGTGTAGGTGCATCCATCGGTTTCGCTGGTTTAGGTTCCGGTATGGGACAAGGTATGGCAGCAGCATCCTCTGTCGGTGCTATCGTAGAAGACAATGATATGTTTGCTCGTGGTATTATTTTCTCTGCATTACCAGAGACTCAGGCTATTTACGGTTTCTTGATTGCTATCTTACTCATGGTATTCGGTGGAATCTTAGGTTAAGGAGGCAATTTGTATGAGCTCAGGCACAAGTAAAATTGTTGAAAGCATTATGTCTGAAGCACAAGGGAAAGCTGATGTGATCATACAAAATGCAAATGCAGAAGTTTCAGAAATTAATGCTAAAGCTGAAAAAACTGCGGAAGCCGAAAAAACAAAAATTTTAGAAAACGGTAAAAAACAATCTGATATGAGATATCAGCAAATTATCTCTGAAGCTAAGATGAATGCTCGTAGAGCAGAATTAGGCGCCAAAGAAGAAGTTATCGAAGCAGCTTTTAATCAAGCTATTGGTGAATTAAAAGTTAAAGCTTCTTCCGGTGATGCTGAATATGAAGATTCATTGAGTAAAATGATTAAAGAAGCTGCTGATGAAATCGGCGGAAATGATTTAATCTTACAATTAAATGAAGCTGATACACAAAAATTTAAAGACGACTTATCTTCACAAGGTTCAGACTCTTTTGAAATAGATGGTATCAAATTCACATTAGGCGAACCTATTGATGCAATTGGTGGAGCTGTTTTAAAAACAGCTAATGGAGATATTGAAGTAAATAACACAATCGAAGCAAGATTAGACAGATTCAAAAGTATCTTACGTAGTGAAGTTGCTGAAATATTATTTAAATAATTAGGAGGATAAATTATGGCAGATGGAATTGCTACATTAATAAGTTCTGTAGGACTTACACAGGAAACATTTCTTGTATTCTGTATCTTAGCAGTGCTTATTGTTGGTGCAGTAGTTGTAATCATTACATCCAGACCAATTTTGGACATTTATCCTTATCTTAACCCAAGTGCAAGAGTAAGAGCTAGAAAAGGAAGACTCTTTGATGAAAAACAAATCACTGAACTCGTTGAAACCAACGATGTTGAAGAAGTAGAAAACTATCTCAAAGGTGTTCCTGAATATGCTGACGTTTTAGATAACTATCCACTTGACAAAGCATTAGACGTTGAACGTGCAAACACTTATGATTTTGTTGCAAGATTAGCTCCTAAAGACATCAAAGACCCATTTGTTGTAATGTCTAAAAAATCAGATATAGACAACATCAAAAGTCTTTTAACTGCTAAGGAAGTTGGTCTTAGCCCTGATGAGACAAGAGAATTATTAATTCCTTGTGGATCATTATATGGGGAATTAGAATCATTAGCTGATGCCGAAACTGTTTCAGATGTTGTAACAAGTTTAGATGGTACTGAATATGCAGCAGCACTAGAAGACGCTCTTCCACAATATGAAGATACTAATATGATTCTTCCATTAGAATCTGCTTTAGATAAATACTATTTAGGCAAATTATTACGTTCTTCTGATGTTCCTTCCGATGAAAACAAACAAATTTTATACTCATACGTTGGAACTCAGGTTGATGTAGCTAATCTAAAATTAATTATAAGGGCAAAACAAGATGGCCTTGATTATGATGCAATCTCCCCTTATATATTAGAAGAAGGATACCAATTACGTGAATGGAAACTTAAAGATTTAATGGAATCTCCAGACGTTACAAATGTAGTGTCCGGTTTAGAAGGTACAAAATATGCTGATGCATTAACTGATGCTATGCCAATATACAACGAAACTGGTTCAGTTGCTGTATTTGAAAAAGCATTAGACACATACACTTCAGATTATTCAAAATCTTTAGCTGTTAAAAAACCATTAGGTATTGGTCCAATTATTGGTTATTTAAGTCAAAAAGAAAACGAAATTAAAAATTTAAAAATTATTGCAAGAGCAAAAAGAGAAGCAGACTTCCCTAATTCTAAAATCATGGAGATGTTAATATGAGTTCAGTAGCAGTTATAGGTGATATTGACACTGTTTCAGGATTTAGATTAGGTGGTGTCAAAATGGCAGAAGTTGTAAACACTTCTGAAGAAGCTATCGCAGCTTTTGATAAATTTTTAGATGATGAGATTTCAATTATTATCATTACTCAATTAATGGCTAATGAAATAAGAGATTACATTAATAGAAAAATTGGTTCTAGTGTTTTACCAATGATAATTGAAATACCTGATAAAGATGGGTCCTCTGAAGGATCATCTGATCAAATGAATGACCTTATTAAAAGAGTTATCGGGGTAGAGATGGTTAAATGATTATTGAAGGAAATATTATTAAGATTGCTGGGCCTGTTATTGTCGCAGATGGTATGAGAGGGGCTCAGATGCTTGAGATGGTTAGGGTCGGTGATGAAAAGCTTATTGGAGAAATCATCGAGCTTGAAGGTGACACCGCAACTATCCAAGTATATGAAGAAACAGCCGGTATCCAACCGGGTGAAGTAGTAGAATGTACTGGTGGTCCATTGTCTGTAGAACTCGGTCCAGGTGTAATGAGTTCTATTTTTGACGGAATTCAAAGACCTTTAAGAATCATCAGAGAAGAATCTGGTGACTTCATTGCTAGAGGTATTGATGTTGATTCAATCAACAAAGAGAAAAAATGGGCTTTCAAACCAGTAGCAAAAGTTGGAGACAAAGTAAAAGGCGGAGACGTTCTTGGTGAAGTACAAGAAACCACTGCTGTTTTACACAAAATTATGGTACCACCAACTATGGAAGGTGAAGTAACAGAAATCGCAGCTGAAGGCGAATACACTGTACTTGAAGACATTGCAGCAGTTGATGGTGAAAAAATCCAAATGCTCCAAAAATGGCCTGTAAAAAGAAGTCGTCCATACATTGAAAAATTAGATCCAGATATACCATTAGTAACTGGACAAAGAGCACAAGACACTTTCTTCTCCGTAGCTAAAGGAGGAGCAGCAGCTATTCCAGGTCCATTCGGATCAGGTAAAACTGTTACCCAACAACAATTAGCTAAATGGGCAGATGCAGACATCGTTGTATACATCGGATGTGGAGAACGTGGTAACGAAATGACTGAAGTACTTACCGAATTCCCATTCCTCGACGACCCTAAAACTGGTAACCCATTGATGGACAGAACAGTTCTTATTGCAAACACTTCAAACATGCCGGTAGCAGCTAGGGAAGCATGTGTATATACCGGAATTACTATTGCAGAATACTATCGTGACCAAGGTTACGACGTAGCGCTCATGGCGGATTCAACCTCAAGATGGGCTGAAGCTATGAGGGAGATTTCTGGAAGGTTAGAAGAAATGCCTGGGGAAGAAGGTTACCCAGCATACTTAGCATCCAGATTAGCACAATTCTACGAAAGAGCTGGAAGGGTAAAAACTATTGGTACTGAACCAAATGTTGCTTCCATTTCAGTAGTAGGAGCAGTATCACCTCCTGGTGGGGACTTATCCGAACCTGTTACACAAAACACATTACGTATCTGTAAAGTGTTCTGGGCATTAGATGCATCTCTTGCAGATAAACGTCACTTCCCTTCAATCGACTGGTTACAAAGTTATTCCTTATATGTAGACAGTATTGAAGGCTGGTGGGCTGAAAACGTAGCAGCAGATTGGAGAGCAACTCGTGACCAAGCTATGGGATTATTACAAAAAGAATCCGAGTTACAAGAAATTGTACAATTAGTAGGTCCTGATGCATTACCAGAAACTGACCAAGCTACTTTAGAAACTACCCGTATGTTAAGAGAAGATTTCTTACAACAAAACGCATTTGACGATGTAGATACATACTGTGCACCTGATAAACAGTACAAAATGTTAAAAACCATTTTATTGTTCTACAAAGAATCTCTTGCAGCAGTTAACAGAGGAGCTCCAATTGCAAACATTGTAGCATTACCTGTTAAAGAAGAAATCGGTAAAATGAAATACATCCCACAAGATGAATTTGATGCAAAAATTGAAGAAATTCAATCCGCAATTACTAAACAATGCAGTGAGGCTTAAAAATGAATACAAATATTAAAACTAGAGAATATACTACTGTATCTGAAGTCTCCGGTCCTTTAATGGTTGTTGAAGGAGTAGAAGGCGTTGGTTACAATGAAATTGTAGATATTGAAACACCTACTGGTGAAAAAAGAAGTGGTCAAGTTCTTGAAGTAACTAAAGACGTTGCAGTTATTCAAGTGTTCGAAGGAACTAGTGACTTAAACACTAAAGATACCAAAACCAGATTCACTGGTCAAACCGCAAAAATCGGTGTATCCAGAGATATGATGGGACGTATCTTTAACGGTATCGGTAAACCTATCGACGGCGGACCAGAAATTATCCCTGATGAAGAATTAGACATTAACGGGGCTCCTATGAACCCTGCATCCCGTGAATTCCCAGAAGAATTTATTCAAACTGGTATCTCTACCATTGACGGAATGAACACATTAGTAAGAGGACAAAAACTTCCTATTTTCTCAGGATCAGGTTTACCTCACAACGACTTAGCTGTGCAAATCGCAAGACAAGCTAAAGTATTAGGTGCAGACGACGAGTTTGCAGTAATTTTCGCAGCTATGGGTATTACAAACGAAGAAGCAAACTTCTTTATGAGAGACTTCGAACGTACTGGAGCTTTAGAAAAATTAACAGTATTCATGAACTTAGCAGACGACCCTGCTATTGAAAGAATCTTAACTCCAAAAATGGCTTTAACCACTGCAGAATATTATGCATTTACCTTAGGTATGCAAGTATTGGTTATCTTAACAGATATGACCAACTACTGTGAAGCTTTAAGGGAAATCTCTGCAGCTAGGGAAGAAGTACCTGGAAGAAGAGGTTACCCTGGTTACATGTACACTGACCTTGCTGGTATCTATGAAAGAGCAGGACGTATCGACGGTAAAGAAGGTTCAATTACTCAGATGCCTATCTTAGTTATGCCTCAAGACGATATTACTCACCCAATTCCTGACTTAACCGGTTATATTACCGAAGGACAAATCGTATTAAGTAGGGAAATCTCAAGGAAAGGTATTTACCCTCCTGTAGACGTACTTCCTTCACTTTCTCGTTTGATGAGTGGTGGTATCGGTGGAGACAAAACTCGTGATGACCACAGTGGTGTATCTGACCAACTTTATTCTGCATATGCAGAAGGTCGTGAGTTAAGAGACCTTGTTGCGGTTGTAGGGGAAGAAGCTCTTACCGAAAGGGACCAAAAATTCTTAGAGTTTGCTCAAGCATTCGAAGACCAATTCATTACTCAAAGTAAAGATGAAGACAGAACAATCTTCGAAACATTAGATCTTGGTTGGAACTTACTTAAAATCTTACCTAAAGCAGAACTTAAAAGGGTTAAAGAAGAATTCATTGAACAATACCTTCCAAAAGATGACTAATCTCATTACAGTAATGTAGGTGATTAAATGGCACAAGATATTATAGATGGAATTAATCCAACTCGTATGGAATTATTATCTCTTAAAAATAGGACTAAACTAGCTGTAAAAGGGCATGGTTTACTTAAAGAAAAAAGAGATGCTTTAATCAAAGAGTTTTTTGATATCTTGGATCGTGTCAAAGGTATTCGTGAAAATGCAGAATTAAGTCTAAAAGAAGCAAATGAAGCTTTAATTGAAGCTCAAATTGCTATGGGTGATTTAGCTGTTAAAAAAGCAGCTTTATCCGTTAAAGAATCTATTGATGTAGAAATTACATCAAGAAGTGTTATGGGTGTAGCAGTACCGGTTACCAATGTTAAAATGGAAGAAAGGTCCATCATTGACAGGGGTTACGGTTTCTCTGACACTACCATACAATTAGACGAAGCTGCTAAGAAATTCGAGGAATCTCTTAAGTATTTAATTGAACTTGGTGAAGTAGAAAAAACTATTTTCTTACTTGCTGAGGAAATTGAAGCTACTAAACGTAGGGTAAATGCTTTAGAGCACATTATGATTCCAAGATTCCAAAATACTGAAAAGTATATTGATATGAGACTCCAAGAAATGGAAAGGGAAAACTTCGTTAGATTGAAAATGATTAGATCAACTATTGAGAAAAATGAAAAAGCGGCTGCTGCAGCTGAAGCTGCAAAAAATGCAGAAGCTTAAATTTTTCTTAATTTTTTTCATTTTCTTCTATTTTTTATTATTTTTTTATAATAAGTTTAAATATAATTTTATTTTTAAAAAAAGAGAATATTATTAAGTTACTGTAATAAATTTTTTTTACTAGAAAAATTATTAAAGGTTATAAATATGAGAAGAAATCCAATTGACCAATTTATGAAAGACCCAGATAATAAGGCTAAAGTATTTATCTGGATGACTCGTGGAATGATTATAACTACTTTTTTAATAACAATTGGAGTATTATTCTTTATTATGCATCTAGTCGGTTTATTTTAGATGCTTTATTGACAATTTCACTTGTTTTTTCTACTTTTTCATATAATTTTTTAAAATCCTCATTTTCATCAATGATTGTAAGCAAAGGTTCATCCTTTTCGGTGATGGATCCGATATGAGGCAAGTCATAGATGTTATCCAGCTCAAGAGGTTGGAATTTATTTCTTGTAGAGGAGTATATTATCTTTTTATAAGAATAGCACCTTGCATCAGGAATTTCTGTAATTTCTCCATGACATGCTTTGATATGTGCATCTAGCATGTTTATTCCCAATGCTTTTTCAACACATTCAAAGGTTCCCTGTATTCTTGGATTGATTTCAATAACATACAATCCATTTTCATTTAGAATATAGTCTACACCGTTGGAACCTCCCAGTTTGAATTTTTTTGAAAGACTTTCTGAAGCGGTTATCATGTCCTCATTTATTTTATCCATATCCCTGACTGGAGTCATGACTGATTCTGTGGTTAGAGGCAGGATATTTCCAACATATCTGTAGTCACCATTTTTTTCAAAATCATTGACTGTCAGCAATCTGGAATTCATGATGTTTTTTGCAACATGCCTGTGGGATAAAACTGATGAGCTTAGATTAACTCCTTCAACATATTCCTGCATTATGAATTTGTTGCCATTAAAATCAATTTCGCTATTATTATTTAATAGATTTGTATTGTAACCTCCACTTCCTTGAAGGGGTTTTACAATAAATTGAGTTTCATAATAATTTTCATTAATCTCCAAGGCTTCATCTATATCACTTATGCGAAAAGTCATTGGAGTTAAAAATTCATCTTTTATTTTCCTGTAGAATTTGAATTTGTCTTCAATGTCTCCAACGTCTGTATTTCCCAATATCTTTTTTTGATCATTTTTGTTAAAGTCATCCGGTGAAACGCCGGAAATGGGAATTATATAGTCAACCTCATCAATATAGTCTCTTGATAATTCCAGAACCTTCTTGCTGTCGAATTCATCCTCAAAATTTCCGCAGCTTTCATCCATGCTTTCTTTCAGGATAATCTTCTGGTTTTCGATGGTTGGTGTGTCGGATGTTGAAAAATAGCTTGTTGAAAAAATTTCATAATCTAGTTTTAAAGCACTATTAAGCATACTTCTTGTATCAATTCCAATAAGTAATAGCTTTTTCATAAAATATCAATAAAAAAAGTTTTTAAAGTAGTCCCGAGCGGAGTCGAACCGCCGTCTCCGGGTCCAAAGCCTAGAAGGATTACCACTACCCTACGGGACTAATTGATTGTACAATGTACAACATTTAATATATATTTATCATGTAGTATTTAAACCTATCGGTTATTTGATAATTTTTGATAAAATAAGCATTTTTCATGCCACTTACAATCAAAACATATTTTAGAAACACTTTCATTGGTATTGAATATCTCATCAATTTTTTCGAATAATTTCACCGCATTGTATTCCTGTGAGGGGTCCAGTTTTTTTAACACTTCCCGGTCCATTGAAATGATTTCATCATTTTGCTGAGTGTTCTCGCAGACATCTCCAATTAAATTCGGACATGCTGAGCAGATGTCGTCGGGTGAGGATGTCAAAGTGACGGTAGTGTCGTCCTGTTTTCTTTTGGAATTTATGAGGGTCATGTTTTTTGTAAACTCTTCATCATAACCGTATCCCTGAAATCCCTTGAGGCATAACAGGTGATGTCCTCTTAAAACAAGTTTCATTCAAATCAGTAAAATAAAAAAAAGAAAAGGTTTTAAAACCTTTTTAGTCTTTTGGTAAAAATACTTTGGAAACTGATGCAGCACCTAATATTTTCACGATGTCTCCTGCAATGAAAGGTACGAGACCCATCATTAATAAATCAACAACTCCAAAGGCCATTCCTTGTGAAGAAAGGAATAACGCAAGACCTGCTAATCCAGGAATGTAGATTAATCCAAAGTTTGCAATACCAATAACAATAGCCATTCTGGTAAAGTTACGTGATTTTGCATACTTTTCAGTTATTGATCCAATAAAGTATGATGCAATAATAAATCCTATTAAGAATCCTCCGGTTGAACCTAAAAGCACTTCAAGTCCTCCGGTCATTCCTCCAAACCATGGGATAAATGCAACACCTAAAACCACATAAAGGATTTGGCTTAAGCATCCGTATTTCCTGCCTAAAAATAAACCTGAGCATAATACTGCAAATGTCTGTGCAGTTATAGGAACTGGGGTCCATGGGAGGGGAATAATTATTTGTGCCATTATTCCGGTAAAACATGCCATCATCAGGGACATGAGTAATTTTGTAGCAGTACTGGCATCTTGAATTCTTTCAAAAACATCTTTACGAGTACTATAATAATTATCAATATTAAGATTCATTTTTTTCCTCCAATTTTTAAATCCTAATAAAGATATGTTTATTATGTTATTTATTATTTGTTTTTTTTAGGTGGTGTTTTAAAAAAAATAGATAAAAAAATGAGAATAAATTCTCATTATAATTTAATTTAGTTTATAGTTATTAATTTCACATTATGTGGTTTTTTAACTATATTCATTGATTTAAAAGCAACTAATTTCTTAATTCCTTTTTCTGATGCGGCATCAACTAATCTTTGAGAGATTACACCATCAAATATGACTGTATCAGCGGTTCCTTCAATATTTTTGATTTCTTCATAAATATTTTCAACTTCAACTTCTTTGGTCATATTCAATGCTTCATCCAAAATAGCTCCGCAACCGGATCCTTCAAATTCTTTTAGCATGTCTTTCATGAGGCTGACTTCATCATCTTCGATTTCAGGTTCAGGTTCAGCCACTTTTGCCGGTTTTTCATGGCGGTTGTATTTTTGATGTTTTTTGTTGTGTCTGTTGTGATCTTTTTTATGATTGTTGTTGCCATTGGAATCATTTAAGATGTTGGTTGTTGCTAAGAACTGTGCTGTTGGAACTTTATCCCTGAGTGCAACTAAAACTTCGTCTTTTTTGAGGTCTTCAACTTCTTTTCCTTTAGGTGCACGGGTAATGTAGTCAACATCACCGATTTGGAGAAGTTCTTTTAAAATCAGTTCTCCGCCTCTGTCACCATCAACAAATGCTGTTGTGGTTCTTTTTTTACTTAATTCTCCAATGGAACGAGGTACGCTAACTCCTTCTACAGCCACGGTATTTTTAATGCCGTATTTAAGTAAATTTAAAACGTCACTACGTCCTTCTACAACAATAATTGCATCGGATGAGTGGATGCTTGGTCCAGCTGGAAGGCGATCTTCACCGTATTCAGAGATTTCATGAACTCTCATGGCTTCCCTGACCTCTTCAATCATTTTCATGCTGGTTGGGCCAACGCTTTCAACCATCTTTTTATAGATTTCTTTTGCACGGTTGACGACTTGTTCTCTTTTGACGGCCCTTACATCTTCAACTTTTGTTGTGTGAATTTCTGCTTCACATGGTCCTACCCTGTTGATAGTTTCGAGTGATGCAGCGAGAATGGCGGTTTCCACCCTGTCCAAACTGGACGGAATTACGATTTCACCTTTTGCCCTTCCACTGTTTGAGTGGATATTGACCTGGATTCTTCCGATCCTTCCAGTTCTTTGAAGTTCTCTTAAATCTAAATCGTTACTAAGTAAACCTTCAGTTTGCCCAAAGACAGCGCCAACAACATCTGGTTTTTCAACAATACCGTTAGCGGTAATTTGAGCATGAATTAAGTATTTTGTTGTTGTTAATTCTTCACCTTTTCCCATTTTTAAGCCTCCTAAGCTTATTAATCGGGATAATTTATGTAATTGCTAAAAATTGAATTATTTTTAGGTGATTAACTTGCATAAATTACACGATAATTTTGTCTTTCGACCTTTTATACACTAAAAAGAGTTTATACATTTCTGGAGAGTATTACTATAAAGAGTTCCTTTTTTCCAATATAATTAGGTTATTTGTATTTAATAATCTTTTGAACATTTATTTTTTCTAAATAATAATTTTCTCCCTTTTTTAATATGAATAATCGTTATAATAATGAATAATGTATGTAAACTCTATGAGCATATAATAATTGTAAAAAGTATTTATTTCAATACTTCAGTTAATATTTTTAGTAAAACTAATATATAAAATCTATGAATATAATTTATCTAGTGGTGAAGTTATGACAGTAAGTCCAAAAGATTTGTTAAATAAAAATAAAAATTTGAACAAACGTATAGAGTTAGATAAGATTAACTTGGAAAATGTTTCTATTAAAGATTTAAGTTATAATGGCGATAATTATAATGAATACATTAATTTGATGTCATTGCTTGAAAATGTTACAGCCTGTCAGGTTTCAGATGCATATAACAGTATTTCAAGAAGGCCGGGTACCATCCAATCCATCAAACCAATCAACAATCAGAAAGTCTTTGGATCTATTTTCACTGCAGAAACTACTAGTGATGATTGGGGTACATCCGCATTGGCTATTGATGCTGCTGGCGAAGGTGACATTTTATTCTTTAAGGTTGACAATGAGGATAAGGCCATTTGGGGTGAACTTGCTTCAACATGTGCCAAGCAAAACGGTATCAAGTCAACAGTGATATATGGCTCCGCCCGTGACCTGGATGCCATGTTGTATATGGATTATCCACTTTTTGCTTCCAATTTCTGTCCTAATGCAGGTTCTGCTTTAGGATTGGGCACCTTAAATGAAAGTATTGAAGTTGAGGGAACTATTATAAATCCTGGAGACTTTTTCATTGGTGATGAAAGCGGTGTTGTGGTCATACCTCAACAGTTGTTTTCCCAAACAATGATTGCTTCACTTGGCGTGAAACTAAAGGAGTCCAAAATTATAGAAGACCTTTCCGACGGGAAAACTTTGGCTGAAATTGTTGGGCTCAAATAGAAAAACATTTAAATAAACATTTTAATTTATATATAAAGATATCGATACCTTTATATATAACCTTTTTATAATTATATAAATGATACAGATTTGATTTTAAGTTTGATTTTATGAAATTTTTAGGAAATAGTTTGCATGTGGCAAACTCTGGAAAATTAATAGCAAGGTCTGAAAAAACACCCTCACCAGGCGGAATAGTCTTTGACAGTAAAAAGAAGAAGATTGGTAAGGTAAGTTATGTTTTTGGACCTACTAAAAAACCATATGTTTCTATCAGATTGTTTAAATCCGCTGATAGAAAAAGTATTGAAAAGAATTGTGGTGAAAAACTATTTGTATCAAAACCAAAATCCAAAAAACCTAGAAAAAGGAGGATGAAAGCACGGCACAAAAAGTAGAAGAAACTCCTATGAGAGGACGCCAAAGACCAATGGATGACAGAAGACAAAGGGATGTTTATGATGATTCTAAGCAGACCGTATGTCCTGAATGTGGTTCTGAAGAATTAATTGGTGACTATGAAAGAGCAGAAGTTGTATGTGCTCGTTGTGGATTAGTCATTGATGAAAATTTAGTTGATATGGGTCCTGAATGGAGAGCATTTGACCACGAACAAAGAGACAAACGTACAAGAGTTGGAGCGCCAATTACATACACTATTCACGATAAAGGTTTAAGTACCATGATCGACTGGAGAAACAAAGATATCTACGGTCGTGATATTCCTGCAAGAAATAGAGCTCAATGGTATAGGTTAAGGAAATGGCAAAGAAAAATCAGAATTTCCGGTGCTACCGAAAGGAATTTGGCATTTGCATTAAGTGAACTGGATCGTGACTCCTCAAGATTAGGTCTTCCAAGAAGCGTAAGGGAAGCTGCAAGTGTAGTTTATAGAAGTGCAGTTGACAATAAATTGATTAGAGGAAGAAGTATTGAAGGGGTGGTGGCCGCTTCATTATATGCTGCTTGTAGACGTTGTAATGTACCACGTACATTGGATGAAATTGCTGAAGTTTCTCGTGTAACCAAAAAAGAGGTTGGAAGGACCTACAGGTTCTTAACCCGTGAATTGAATATTAAGTTACCTCCAACTTCTCCGGTTGATTATGTACCAAGGTTCGCATCAGAACTTGGACTTTCTGGTGAAGCACAATCCAAGGCTATTGAAATTATCGAAAAGGCTATGGAAAAAGGTTTGACCTCCGGTAGAGGTCCTACTGGTGTAGCTGCTGCTGCATTATACATTGCTTCCGTTTTACTCGGTGAGAGAAAAACACAAAGAGATGTAGCAGAAATTGCAGGAGTAACTGAAGTAACCATACGTAACAGGTACAAAGAACTAACTGAACAGTTAGAAATGGGAGTAACTTTATAGTTTTCCCTGATTAATGAAGTAACAACTTTATTAATCTCTTTTTTTATATTTTTTTGGAGTTTTTACATGGATAAGAAATTTTCAATTATTGCGATTGTAATTGCAGTGATATTGATTGTTGTGGGTGGATATTTAATCTTAACAAACCCTTATCAAAGCCAACCTGTAGAGGATTCTTCAGACATTTCATTAAAAACACAAAATTTCAAACTCTTTGAAATGAATGTTCCTGAAGGTTCAAATTTCACAGTTGAAAATGAAGTCGACGGTATGAAATATTATCAGAATAAGGGTAACTATTCTAAAGAGTTTACAGGTTTGATTATAACTAAAAATATGACTGATTCACTGTTGGGTGATAATTCCGAAGTTTTACTGAATACATCAACAGAACAGATTTATTCACTATCTGTAAAAAATCAGACTGAGACATTATATAAAATAGTCTCTCAAAAAGATGGTGCGGACTTTATGTTATTCGGTAATGATTTGAATCTGTTGAAAGAACTTTCAAACACTATTGAGGTTAAAGATACTAAAAATCTTTAATCCCAGTATTCATCATCCATATCAAAACCCCAATCAGGACTGTCTGACAAATCAGATCCGCAATTTTCACAAACCGCATTTGATGAGTCATTCAGATGTCCGCAAACACTGCATGTTATCATTCTATCACCTATGAATATTTTTCTATTCTATAAACTAATTCCTTGATTATTCCATCGTTGTTTGTCTTTTTAACTTTGGAAAGATTCTTCTGATATTTGGGAAGTTTATTTAAAAAGCTTTTCACTCTTGCAGCGCTCATTATCTCATGATACTCTCCAAAACCTAAACGTTCTACATAGTATCCGTTTAATGCCTGTTCAAAGTTTCCGATGGCAGGCACTGAATATATTGGTTTTTTAAGTGAAATCGCTTCAGAGATAAATGTGAATCCTCCGTTACAGATAACCGCTTTTGCGGAAGCCAGATCATCGTAGAATACGTCTTCATTGAATTCTTTGTATGTGAGGTTGCCATCAGTTTTATTGACATTGAATCCATATACGATGAATTTCTCATTTTTAAGGGATTTGAGCTTGCGAACCAATTTTACACTTTCTTTACTTGTTTGGTAAACAACTATATGGTCTCCATTTGTTGGTTCGAGTTTGAGAATGTCCTCACGGATGACCGGCGGATAGATTACCGCATGCTTTTTTGCTCTGACCGGCGGATAGAAGAAACTTGTTAAAATATGGAATTTTGGTTTCACTACATACGCCTTGATAACTCCTTTTGCCTTAAGCATCTCAATCCTCTTGTTTGGTGGATAATGGATTTTTGCTTGGGTAATCATGTGGATGTTGTCCAAACTTATCATAGGAATGTTCAAAAGTTTTGACACCATTGAGGCATAGATTTCAAAATCGGTTACAATAACATCAGGTCTTAGGCTTCTTGCTAGTTTATACAGATGTTCATAGCCTATTTTCATATTGGTAGGATTTCTTTTCAATGCATTGGCTAATGTTTTAAAGTCATTTACCTTGTTGTTGATGTAAACTGTATTGAATCCTCCAATTTCATGGACATTGTCAAATTTTGAATTTAAGTATTCATATGCCCTGTCGCTGGAAAATATATGCACATCATACTTTTCCTTAATCCTGTCCAGTATGACTCCGCTTCTTATTGCATGACCCATTCCTTCACCGCAAATGCAGTAGAAAACCACTTTTTTAGGTCTGTTTTTTCTGATTTTAAAGCGTGATCTTGCCGCATTGACCTTTTGAATTGAATCATCATAGCTTCCTTTAATTTCATTAATGCGCTCTGTTGCTTCAGACAGCTTTTCAAATCTGGTTGTAGTAAGTTTTTCATGGCCGTGGTTAAAGTTATAGTCAAGTTCCTCTGCGGTTGTACGTTTTCCAAGAAAGTCGTTGACAGTACTTCTACCATATTGTTTGATTAATGTTTCAATACCTTCCTCTTCTAATCTTCTGGTTGAAACACCGATTTTTGCATTTCTAAGAACTTTAAATGGTTCTATTTTTGCTAATCGTTCAATATAATCAGTATCCTCACCAAATGTCAGGTCTTCATCAAAACCGTTGCATCTGTCATGGAGTTCCTTTCTTGCAATTATTCCGTAGCATCCTGCTCCATGGGGTTTTATCTTTTCAACACTGATCATAAAGTAGTTTGCAAAATCGTGGAATATTTTATCTTCAATCTTATTGGACATTGGTGTCATCTGTGTGATGGCAATTCCGAGCCTTTCCATTCTGAATTCATATAGGGCATTTCTTAAATAATCCTCAGTGAGTTCCAAATCAGAATCCAGAAATAATAAATACTCTCCCTTGGCTATTTTTGCACCATTGTTTCTACCTACTGCAGGAAGACCTCCGTCAACCACTGTGCATCCGTATGATTCAGCAACTTCTCTTGTTTTATCAGTGGAATTCGCATCAGCCACAATTATTTCATAGTCGTCAAAACTTTGGCTTTTTATGCTATCCAGTAAGACAGGCAGATATTCCTCTTCATTGTAGGTAGGTATGATAATGCTTAAAATCATATTTTTAAATATATTTTCTAAATAAATAAATATTTGTAAAATTATGTGTTATTCCGGATTTGGGTTGATTTTAATAATTTTCTTGAATTGAATTTTTTTCTATTATAACTTGAAATTATCCTCTAATTTGAATTTATTGAAAATTATTGATTTTTTGGAATTTCGTGTTTGATATATTTGATTTTCATGAATGGTTCTATTTTATTTATTTTTTTCATGTTGCTCTATTTTTAAGGAGTATTTGTTGGTTTGAAGTATATTCTGTCATTTACTGTATGGAGATTCTTTCCGAGTAAATCAATATTTTTGGCATAATTTCTTTTTATTGGGGTCTTTTAAAATATTTTTATATTTAAAGATTTTGTAGTCTTTAATTTTAATAAATAGTTGTTAAATTGAATATTTTTTAAATTAAAGACTTTACAGTTGAAATATATCTCTCTATTGTAATCAATTTTTAACATTGTTCATCCGACTCAGCATTGTCATTGCAATGATTGTCAGTATGAATCCGCAGAACATTAATGGTGTCGGAATTTCGGAGTAAATCATCAGTCCAAAAATCAATGCCGCAAGTGGTTCAGCTCCTGATAAAAATATCGATGATACTCCTGAATCCATATAATTAAGACTTAGAGTTGAAAATATATATGGAAGTGCAAAAGAACAGGTTGAATGGATTAAAAGGAATATTGCTGTTAATATGGGGTCAATTGAAACGAAATTGTTTATCTGGTTGAAGTTTGTAACTGGTAATAATGCAATTGAAATGAGAATGATTGAATAGAACAGGATTGTGTAGGTATGATAATCTTTTTCAATGGCTTTTTTGGAGGCCATGAGATAAAACGCCCAAAAGAGTCCTGCCCCGATTCCGGACACTATTCCAAATAGGGGCATGTTTGTCAAATCCCCTTCCAGAACTCTAGTCATTAATATGCATCCAAAGATTGCCAGCAACATGCAGATTATCTTTTTTGAGGTAATTTTCTCTTTAAAAATAATGAATGCAAAAATCAATACATAGATTGGTGCTAGGGATAATAAAACCGCCGCTAGGGATAGCGGAACAGTGTTCATTGATTCATTGTAGCAAATATTGAGTCCTACAATACATATGGCACAGCCCAGGAATATTGGAATGTCTCTGGGGTTTATTTTAAATAGCTTTTTGTCGGTAAGTAAAATTGCAATCATAAGCGGCAATATGGCTATTGAAAACCTTAGGAAGAGTAAAGTTGTTGAATCTATTCCGTTCTGGGTCAATGTACGTACGAATATTCCGCTTGATCCAAACAGAAAACCTGCTATTATAGGTAAAATTAAATATATTTTTCTCATTGTATCACTAGAGATAGGAGTAAATGTTCCATGAAACCGTATAGTATTCACAGGAATTATTCAGGGGAACCTTCAAATCATTAATCAGGGCCATTTCATTATAACTTGAATTGATGTGGTATGTGGTTTTGTTTGTTGAATTGTCATGTGTGGTGCTGATGACGTCAGTGCTGATGCTTCCAAGATCAATCTCGCCAGTTGGGTTTGCCACATCCACGGTATAGTAATCCGGTTCTGCTCCTGCAAATGCAATGGTGAACCTTAATGCTATCACTGCAATCACGACAAACCAAATTAATAAACGATTAAATATGAATCTTGCTTGTTTGAAGTTACGGTTTCTATAAACCGGTTGAATCAGTTCATTTATTTTAAGCAATTCTTTATCCTTTAGGAGAGTTCCTACAATCAGGTTCAGGTAGTATCCGTTTCTATAAATCATATAAAGTCCGAAAATCCCCACATATGCAGGAGTTCCAAACATTCCTCCGTCGGTGATTCCGATAAACAGGCAGCTTGAAAAGAATGCCAAAAGGAAATTTGTCGGCCAGGGGCGTTTTTGTGATGAAAGAACAATGCTTGCAAATAGGAATGGGAAGAGTAAAATCACTAAAACCGCAAAACCTGGAAGATATTGATATAGGCCAACGCCAGTGTTAATGTCACTTTGTATGAATGCTCCCATAATCTGGTTTAAAGCTTCACCTAAAATTGACTTTATCAAGTGAGTATGCAATATGCTTGTGGAACTCATCGTGTTAGTCATAGAACAAAATACTGTGTTGAGTCCAATTCCCATCTGCAGTCTGAATATCACTTCTAAAAGAATGCCTAAAATTAATAAAACACTGCCAATCACAATTGATATTTTAAGATATTTTGTTGTATCAATGTCCTTTTTAATTAATTGGGATAAAATTAGAAACAATCCTAACAATCCAAAGAATATTATATCCTTTCCTTTTGAGGATCCCATCAAAAAAAGATATGTAATTGGTCTTATAATCGGATTGAGCAAGTCGGTCATGAAAATGATGCCTGCCAGTATTATAAAAATCAATCCAATTATGATAGTTTTATTTACTTTCATTAACAATAATTTAATATTAATACTTTAAATAAGTGATGTTTGTGTTTCCGGTAGAATATTTCATTGGACTGATATTGATAGGAATTTGTGCAGGTTTTGCATCAGGATTGTTGGGTGTTGGTGGAGGATTTCTAATCGTTCCTCTCCAATACTTTTTATTGCAGCATATAGGTGTAAATTCTGATTTGGCAATGCTGATTTCTTTGGGAACAAGTTTGGCAATAATCATTCCAACATCACTTAGTGGAGCATACAGGCACTCCAAATCCATGGAAGGGATAATAGAGCCTGGATTGAAGTTGGGTGCTTTCGGTATTCTGGGTGGAGTCATTGGAGGATTTGTTGCCTCAGGACTGCCATCAAAGATATTGGAAATTATTTTCGGATGTTTGCTGCTTTTCATTGCAGTCAATAATTTTTTAAACATCAATAAGGAAAAAGAGGATGCAAGAATTCCATTTAATTTTATCAGTATTGGAATTATTGGTTTGCTTGTAGGGTTCTCATCAGGACTTTTGGGTGTTGGGGGAGGAGTATTTCTCATTGCTATTTTAACATCCCTTTTGGGTTTTTCAATGCTGGAGGCAATCGGTACCTCCTCAATATTTATTAGCCTGACAGCCATTGGAGGATTTTTGTCATATATGGTTACAGGCTGGGGAGTTTCAACTTTTCCATATTCCATAGGTTATGTCAGTATAATCAATTTTGTATTGATTGCAATGTTTTCAGTACCTTTAGCATCAGTCGGTGCAAATTATGCTCATAAAGTCCCTCAAAAGAAATTAAAGATCATATTTTCAATTTTGGTATTGTATATAGCATTGAAAATGTTGACAATACTACCTTAAGGTGATAGAATGGAGAGAAAAACTGGTGAAAATTTTGATGAAAACGTGGCAAAGGATATTTTTGACAGATTAAGAACTGTTGAAGGAAAAACAAAACCTAAAGGTGAAAGTAAACTGAAACCAATCTCAGATATGATGAGTGAAGCCAAATATCTTGAGGGTAAGGGAAAACTTGATGAAGCTATTGTTTTATACAAGCAGGTTATTTTTACATTGCCGGATTCTACAAAAGCCTATGAATCTCTAATAAATATTTATCAAAAACAGGGTGATGTGGATTCTGAAAAGGAAATGCTGATAAAAGCGATTAGCGGTTGTAAAGATAACGAAAGTTTTAAAAAAAGATTGGATGAGATCAATAATGGTTAATTATTAATCTCATTTTCAAATTAAATAAATGTTAAAAGATGTTATTGGGAGAATACTAAAAGGAGAATTGTTCTTATAACAAATACTATGATTGAAAAGAATATTATGAATCTTCCATGTTTTTGATATAGGGGAGTGTCTTTTTTGAAAAAGACAAGTGCTGCTCCAAACAGTAATCCAATAATTGGATAAAATAATGAAATAATATAACCTATTATTGGAACAATGATAGTTCCTTTGTTTTCCATTTAATTTCCCTCCTTTTTATTCATTTGATTAATACGCCCATTCCTGTGGCAGTAATTTGTATGTTGTCTCCTGTAAATCCGATTAATGAATAATGTATGGATAAATCTAAAATTCCATTTCCTCCTTCTTTTTTAATTTTTGTGGCTAATTTCATTAAGCATTCATCTTTTCCGTCCTTAATTCGGATAAGCTGAAGATATTCGGTTTTTTCGGGTTCTGATTGTATGATGCTTGTGTCTTTTTCCACAATAACTTCGCTGTGAAATAGTCTTAAATTTTCATGTTTGATGTCATTCATGTCGGAGCTTGTGATGTAATAAAAATCAAAGCTATTTAACAATTGACTGCTTTCAAGCTCATCATATACCGGAAATTCATCTTCATCAAATATATATTGCTCTCCTTCCCATTTGAAAACTTGCTGGTTTTTAATCCTTTTTTTAATTATATTTTCATATTTTTTGATTGTTCTAAAGAAACTGGAGAGAATTCCTCCAATAACGACCATTATAATAAAATTCACAAGGGTTGGAAACGCTGCCTGCAATATGACTAAAATTGAGCCTGCAGTGATTAAATTCAATCCTAGGGTAGGATTTTTTAAAATAAAACTGTAAAATGTTGTATCAATAAAAAGGATGAAAGCACTGATTGCACCAATGTTTTCTCCAATAACTCTGTTGGCAAGTATTGTTTCAGCATATCCTGCAGCCAATGGTGCAAAAATCAATCCTAAATTCCATCCAAAGATGTCAATATGTAAAAATAGGAATATTCCATAAACGATGAGTCCCACTGCCGTTCCGACAGATATGCATAATAATGCTTTACCCATCTCTCGCTTATCAATTTCTCTATTTTTAAATTTCATATTATTCAAATTTTATGGCAGTTCCATAGGCAGTTACAAGTATTGTGTTTCCCATGGTTCCGCCAAGATTGTCGTAAGAAATCTTAAGTCCGATAATGGCATTTGCATCTAGCTGTTCCGCCTTTTCAATCATACTGTTGAGGGATATGTCACGGGCTTTTTGGATTTCCGCTTCATATCTTGATGTTCTTCCACCTACCACATCACGAACTCCTGAAAACAAGTCCTTATAAATATTGGCACCGATTAATGATTCGCCGGTAACCAATCCTTTATATTCGATGATTTTCTTGTTTTCAAGAGTGTTGGAAGATGTTAAAATCATTTATATCCCTTATTTTAAGAATGTCATTACTGCCCAAATTATTAAGAATATTGCAATAACTACATATAAAATTATTTGTGATCTTTTTCTCTGGTTCAATCTTGCATCCCAGACTTTTTGACAATCCGGTGAGCATACAAGTTCATTTAACGGTATTGGGGTTCCACATATTGGGCAATGTTTATGAGGGTCTACTGCCATATTATCATCTCCTTATATTTTAAAAAATTCTTTAGTATTTTTATTAACCTGATTTGCAAGTTCTTCTGCATCAATTCCCATGCATAATGCAATTGTGTTGAGGATATGAGGTAAATATTTAGGTTCGTTTCTGTTCTTTTTCGGTTTTTTGTCAAAGTTTTTAGGAATTAGGAATGGTGCATCTGTCTCTATCATCAATTTTTCAGGAGGAATTGCACTAACTGCTTCCTGAAGGTCTCTTCCTCTTTTCATGTCACAAATCCAACCGGTCACACCAATGTAACATCCTAAATCTACATAATTTTGAGCTTCGGCTTTTGTTCCTGTAAAACAGTGAACCACTGATTTTTCAACAACACTGTCATGTCTTTTCAGGATGTTGTACAAATCTTCGTGAGCCTCCCTTTCATGCAAGAATAGGGGCATGTCGGTTCTTTCTGCAAGTTCCACCTGTGCTTCAAACCATTTTCTCTGAAGGTCCTGTGGTGAGAAGTTCCTGTTGTAGTCAAGACCGCATTCGCCAATGGCAACAACACAGTCATTTTTGGCTATTTTTTCAAGTTCAAACATGCTGTGTCCATTACATGTTTTGGCATCATGAGGGTGAACCCCTGATGTTGAAAATAATGTGCCAGGGTATTTGCTTGCATACTCTGCGGCCATTTGGCTTGAATGGACATTGGTTCCAGTTATGATGAACTGATTTACGCCCACCTTTTTAGCCTCCTCTATGATTTCGACTCGGTCTTTTTTAAAGGAGGAATGCATCAAATTCAATCCAATGTCTATGAGATTATCCACTGCATCACCTATTCGCTCAAGACTTTTGTTCCGACATTTTCGCCATTGACTGCTTTTATGAGATTTTCAGGTTCAAAACCGTTTGTTATAACAGTTTCAAGGTTTGACCTTTTAATCATCTGTACTGCAGTTGTGTCGAAAAATTCATATGTTCCGGCTTTGACATCCTTGCCGCTTAAAAACTCAAGTAAATCGGTAGCGGTAATTTCAGGAACAAGTTCCGCATCATCAAATTTGTTGGGATCTTTGGTATACATTCCATCAACGGAGGTAAGATTTATAAGTTTATCCGCATGGATATATTCTGCAAGAATTGCTGAAACTGCATCAGTACTGTGAGCAGGTTCTGTTCCACCCATAACAATGATTTTGCCACTTGCTGAGAATTCCAGTGCTTCCTGGAAATTATGAGGCACTCTCTGGTAAGCCGCATCTCCAAGCGCTGAAAGCATCAGTTTGGCATTAATTCTTGTAACTTCAATACCAATGTCATCACATTGTGCTTCACCAGCACCTAAATCACGAACAACTCCAATATATTCTCTTGCAGGTTTTCCTCCACCCACAACAACATATATGTCATGTTCTTTAGCTAAATCCTTTAGAATAGTACTGTATTCCTGGAATTTCTTGCTATCATATTCTTTAAGTAAAATTGATCCTCCAATTGCTATTACAATTTTCATATATTCACCTTATATATAA
This sequence comes from uncultured Methanobrevibacter sp., assembly GCF_902788255.1. Lineage (NCBI taxonomy): Archaea > Methanobacteriati > Methanobacteriota > Methanobacteria > Methanobacteriales > Methanobacteriaceae > Methanobrevibacter > uncultured Methanobrevibacter sp. The sequence continues at coordinate 142 of NZ_CADAJR010000036.1, read as the reverse complement.
TGTTTCTTTTAGATGTTATTTATAATTATAAGTAATAGGAGTTTTGGCTCTTTCAAAAACTTGTGTGATTTTTTTCTTTTTCATTTTTTATGTTCCAATGATTTAGTTTTAGCATGAATCTTGTTAAAAGTCCTTGTTCTAT